>JANNNF010000341.1:0-2785 GCA_031398405.1 Rhodobacterales bacterium
CGCATGATGCCGCCGAAAATATTGACGAGAATGCCCTTCACATTGGGGTCGGAGAGGATGATCTTGAACGCCTCCGTCACCTTCTCTTTCGAGGCGCCGCCGCCGACGTCGAGGAAGTTGGCGGGTTCGGCGCCGTAAAGCTTGATGATATCCATCGTGGCCATCGCAAGGCCGGCGCCATTGACCATGCAGCCGATTTCGCCGTCGAGCGCGATATAGTTCAGGTCGAACTTCGACGCGGCCAGTTCCTTGGCGTCCTCTTCCGTCTCATCACGCAGCGCCATGATATCGGCGTGGCGGTAGAGGGCGTTGGAATCGAAGCTCATCTTGGCATCAAGGCATTTGATGTTGCCATCGGTGCCGACCATCAGTGGGTTGATTTCCAGCATCTCCATGTCTTTTTCGACAAAGAGTTTGTAGAGGGTGCGCAGCAGGCTGACGCATTGTTTGATCTGCCCGCCTTCCAGACCCAGCGAGAACGCAACACGGCGGCCGTGAAAATCAGAAAAGCCCGACGCAGGGTCAATGCTGAAGGTAAGAATCTTTTCGGGCGTATCATGGGCCACGTCTTCGATGTTCATCCCGCCTTCGGTGGAGGCGACGAAAGAGATGCGGGCGGTCGCGCGGTCCACCAGAATGGCGAGGTACAACTCGCGCGAGATGTCAGAGCCGTCTTCAATATAAATGCGATTGACCTGCTTGCCCGCAGGCCCGGTCTGGTGGGTGACCAGCGTGCGGCCCAGCATCTGGCGCGCAAATTCCGCTGCCTCGCCCACCGATTTCGCCAGACGCACGCCGCCTTTTTCGCCAGCCTCAGGTTCCTTGAACTTGCCCTTGCCACGGCCACCGGCGTGGATTTGCGACTTCACCACCCAAAGCGGGCCATCAAGTTCACCCGCGGCTGTCTTTGCCTCTTCGGCGCGCAGAACCACGCGGCCATCAGACACCGGCACGCCATAGCTGCGCAGCAGGGCTTTGGCTTGGTATTCATGGATGTTCATCGGCTGTCCCGTCGGTTTGATATTTGCCGGTGTGATGCCACGAAACCAGGGTCGGGCAAAACAGCAATCTGCACGTCGCACTGATTCTGGAAGGAAAAATGTGGTTTGTGATCACAGCATGAAATCTTGTGATCACACGTTCAAAACTTGTGATCACAAGAAAGAAATCCTTTACCTACATGGTGAGTCGCGGGTTTGCTACTTAGTTCAGATATAGCGTCAACAACATCGCCTGCCCCTGCATCATGCTTTCAAAAGCGGTCCAGCTGGCCCCCGACGCAAGCTGGCCTTTCTCAAGATAGGGCACAGCACTGGCACCCTGAATCCAGCCTGCCAGATCAATCGGGGCGGGCTCGGTAAACATGCGCGACACGTTCACCCCAGCCCCGGACACCCGCCAATAAGGCACCAGCAGATCGCCGGTCAGGATTTTATCCATCTCGTCCAGCACGCCCAGCCATGTGGCCCCGGTGCCCGGAGGCAGTTGAAGGCCAAGCGCCGAAGTCTGCTGATCATTCGGCAGCCATTCACGCGCATTGTCTTTTTCCAGCGCGACTCGCGCCCAGAATACGCGGTTGTCGGCCACCATTGCGCGGAAATGGTCACGCGCAGATGTGGCGCGGGCGGCGTCTGGCGTCTGGCGCAGCATGTCGATCATGACATAGGCGGGGTCGACAAAGCTGCCGAAAGATTGGTCATAATCGGTGGGGCCAGTGGAAAGTGCGACCATATCGGCGCGGGCCTGCGCCATCCGGGTCAGCGATGCGGTAGGGTCATAGGCAAGCACCACGTCGGCAATGCCGCCGAGCAAGTGGGTATAGGCCGACAGCCACGCGGCATCGGCGGCATCAAAGCGGATTATCGGGGCTGGGGTGGCGGGGTCGCGGTTGGCCCATTCCCACCCCATCAGAATGGGGCCTGCGATATCCAGCAGGTTTTCGCCCGCGTCCCGCATGCTGTTGGCGTTTACGTCAAACCACAGGTCGGAAAGATTGATCTCAACCCCAAAATCTGCGGTGTCCGGGATGGTGGTCAACGGCGCGCGGGCGGCGTCCATGCCAATGCTGACGCCCGAGAACAGTTGCGCTATCACGTTGGGGTCAAAAGCGGGCGGGGCCGGGTTCGGCTCCAGCGGCAGCGACAGCATCGGCACCATGCCGGTGGGGTCGGTCAGACCCGCTGCCCAACGGGTTTGCAGCGTGATTTCAACGGTATGCAAGAAACGCAGGCCGCCTAGGGCGAACAGGTCTGCCTCGGTGGGCGAGGGCAGGGCTTCCATCTGTATAATGGTCGCAGCCAACCCCTTGGTTCCGATATCGGCGGACAGGGTTTGGGCAGTGGCGGGAATGGGAAGGGCCAAAAGACATGTCAACAGGGCGGGGCGCATGAGTGAACCTCGAAATGATGTAAGGAAATACAAATGCAGAATGCGCGCCACCGGGCGCGCATTCAATACAGTAAAGCGTATGGCGGTGTGAAACCCAACCTACCTATGCAAGGGATGGATCAATCGCCTTGCAGGCAGCGACAAGTCCTTTGACCGCATCGACCGATTTGTCGAACATCGCCTGTTCGTCACGTGTCATGGTGATGTTAACCACACGTTCAACCCCGCCGGCCCCGATCACCGTGGGCACGCCGACATACATGCCGGTCAGGCCAAGCGCGCCATCGACGTAGGCCGCACAAGGCAGCAGGCGCTTTTGGTCTTTCAGGAAAGCTTCAGCCATTTTGATAGCCGAGGTCGCGGGGGCGTAGAAGGCGGACCCGGTTTTCAGCAGGCC
>JANNNF010000363.1:0-2429 GCA_031398405.1 Rhodobacterales bacterium
CGGCTGGAAGCTGCGCGCGAAACGCTGGTGCTGGCGGTTGAGCGCATCCGCGAGGCCGCGGATATGGCACCGGAAGATTTGCTTTTTTCGCTGAAAGTCGATGCCGACCGAATGCCGGATGCTGACACCCTCGACGCCGATGTCAGCCGCTTGAAACGCCAGCGCGAGGCTTTGGGCGCGGTTAACTTGCGGGCCGAAGAAGACGCGGTGACCGTGAAGGCCGAATATGATGCGCTTGCCAAGGAAAAGGGCGATCTGGAGGAGGCGGTCAAGAAGCTGCGCGCCGGAATTGCGGGCCTGAACCGCGAAGGCCGCGAACGCCTGCTTACGGCGTTCGAGCAGGTGAACGCCAATTTCGGCACCCTGTTCACCCATCTGTTCGGCGGTGGCGAGGCGCGTCTGGTGCTGGTGGAATCCGATGATCCCCTGGATGCGGGGCTAGAGATCATGTGCCAGCCCCCCGGCAAAAAGCTGAGCGTGCTGAGCCTTTTGTCAGGTGGCGAGCAGACCCTGACCGCCATGGCGCTGATTTTCGCTGTGTTCCTCGCCAACCCTGCGCCGATCTGTGTGCTGGATGAGGTCGACGCGCCGCTGGACGATGCCAACGTCACCAGGTTCTGCGATCTGCTGGACGAAATGACCCGCCGCACCGAAACCCGGTTTTTGATCATCACTCACCACGCGGTGACGATGGCTCGGATGGACCGGCTGTTTGGTGTGACGATGGCCGAACAGGGGGTCAGTCAGTTGGTGTCGGTTGATCTGAAAAAGGCCGAGGCGCTGGTGGCATGATTGCGGCGCTGATGGCGGCAGGTTTTGCGGAGGTTGAAGATTTAATTGGTGTGATCCATGCGCGACTGACGGGGGCATCCGGTGAGTTTACGGTGACGCGAAGCACGGATTGCTGGCAGGCGTCGCTGTGCTGGTCGGTGCGCGCAACTGTCGCCCAGATGGCGCAGTGGACCGCCCGCCACCCCCACGCGCCGATGGATATCTGGCAGGGTGAGTCGCGGATTGTAATGCGGGTCACGCCACAAGATTTGGCCCATTGGGCGGCACTTGCCGAGGAAATGGTGGCCTAATCCCTGCGCTGGCGGCGCCAGCAGCGCGCCCCCGGTGAAGGCTGCTAACTGCGCCATCCCCCGTATTAAACGTCGCCCGCTAGCCCTGTGGAAGCCGCACCCCGTCGCGGTATCACTGAACGATGATGCCTATCGCAAGCGGATGGTTTTTCTGGCAACGGAAATGTTGATCGCAACCATCATCCGGCTTTGAACAGGGCCGTAAGCCTTGAAAGCAGACTCGGGGCGGGTGCAACCGCGCCGGGTCATGAGTTGAATGATCAACTGAAAAACAACTACCGCATTACCAGAATGATGCCCAATTCCTTACCAAAAAAGAAAGCGTCTCTCAACTAAAGGGTTAACCCCTGCATCGCAGAACGTGAATTCGGTCGGCCAATCCCACCTCGCCGTCTTGCTGGACCGAACACAAAATCCCGCGCAGCCGCAGCGTCGGGTGGCCGGGGGCTATGATCCATGCTTTGGCGTCAGCACCATAGCGCACCTTCCACTTCACACACCCATCGTTGAACACCGACGATACCCGCAAAACGGCGGTGCCCACTTGCAGCAGGCTGCCCTCGGGCAGGTTGGCCTCGGATGTGTCCAGATCCGCCACTATGGGGTCGCCGGGGTGGGGTTGGGTACGGTCACGCCAGACCAGATCCAGCACGCGGGTGGGCAGGATTGACACCTGAATGCTCGGATCCGGGCGTCCGTCTGGCAGGCGCAGCCACGGCTTATCCAGCCAACGGTCGCCCGGGATGCCCATTGCGCGGGTCAGGGTAAGGCAGTCGGGAAAGCTGCGCTGGTTCAGCGCGGGCCGGGTGCAGAACCCATGGATCGGCGCATCGGTTTTGGGGGCGGCCAGCACGTCCGGCAAGGCGGCGGCAAGTTCGGCAGCGGTGACGGCTGTGTGCATTTTCAGGCTCCTCAGATCACAATCGACAGAACGACCACGCCCAGCAATACGGCCACCCAAGACCGCCACAATGCCAGCACGGCGCTGTCAACCTCGGCCTCGTCAATGGTGCGAAGACCTTCGGGGTACACCCAAGGGAAATCCTGCCGTACCCCATTATAGCTGCGCGGGCCAGACAGCGCCACATTCAGCACCATGGCCATCGCAGCCTCGGGCCAGCCAGCGTTCGGGCTGCGGTGCAAAGGGGCGTCGCGCAGGATGGGTTTATAGTTGGTGTTGAAGTGGGCAAGCGCGATCAGCGCTGCAGACAGGCGGGCGGGGATCAGGTTCAGCAGATCATCAAACCGTGCCGCAGCCCAGCCGAATTGTTCGTGCCGGGGGGGTGCGGTGGCCGATCATGCTGTCAGCAGTGTTGGTGATTTTATACAACAGCAGCCCCGGTAAAC
>JANNNF010000421.1:0-11390 GCA_031398405.1 Rhodobacterales bacterium
TGGCGCGGGCCTCGGGCCATTACGCAGCACTTTTGGCGCGGCGCTACACCCGGTTGACCCTGCGCGACACGCGGTCGAGGTGGGGGTCTTGCACCGCGGATGCGGCGCTGATGTATTCGTGGCGGTTGATCATGGCCCCGCCCGCAGTGCTGGATTATGTCGCGGCGCATGAGGTCGCACATTTGGTGGAAATGAACCATTCCGATGCCTATTGGGCCGTGGTTTCTAGAATTTATCCGGGGTGGAAGGTACAGCGGGATTGGCTGCGCAGGCAGGGTGGTGCCCTGCATTCCTATCGTTTCGGGGATTGACCACCACGCGCCTTGGGTGTTCCCATGGCCCATGCCAATCCCACCCCGCCTGCCAGACCCCAACGCCGCCGCGCATGAACGGCTGTACCGCACCCTGCGCCAGCAGGTTATGCATGGCGAATTGCCGCCCGGTCAGGCGCTGACCCTGCGCGGTCTCGGACGGCAGTTCGGTGTGTCGATGACCCCGGCACGAGAGGCTGTGCGGCGTCTGGTGGCAGAGGGGGCGTTCACGCTTTCGACCTCGGGCAGAGTATCAACTCCTGAGCTTAGCCCCGAGCGGATAGAGGAGCTGGCCGCGATCCGCGCCCTGTTGGAGCCGGAAATGGCAGCCCGCGCCTTGCCTCGTGCGCACTTCGCACTGATCGAAAGGTTGAGCGCGATCAACGCGTTAAATGCGGACGCTGTGCTGCGGCAAGATGCGGTTGCCTATATTCGCACCAATCTGGAGTTTCATCGCACCCTGTATCTGCGTGCTCAAACCCCGGCGATGCTGGCGCTGTGCGAGACGGTCTGGCTGCAACTTGGCCCGACGATGCGGGCGCTGTATTCGCGGCTGCGACGCAATGAACCGCCGCATCACCACCGGGTGATACTGGCCGCGCTGAAGGCAGGCGATGAGCCGGGCTTGCGGTTGGCAGTACGAACGGACGTGACGCAGGGCTTGCGGCATCTGGCGGGGTGAGCGTCAAATGGACGAGTTTGCCGCGCGAGGGGCCGTGCTGTGCAGCACAAGGCAAACCAGCATCAGCACCGAGGCCAGCAAAAAGGGCGCGCCGGGGGAATAGAACGGCGCGCTTGGCCCAGTAAACGTGGCGAAAACTGATGTCATGATCAGCGGTGCTGTGATCATTGCGATGGCACCCAGGCTGGACAACACCCCCTGTAACTCGCCTTGCGCATTGGCCGGGGCACTTTTACTCGCGATGGCTTGCAGGGCAGGGGTGACGACGCCGCCAAGCGCCGTTATCGGCGTCAAAATCAGCGCGACCGGGCCAGAAGTGATCAGGCCAAGCGCCGCAAGCGTGGTCACATCCACCCACATCCCATATTTTGCCGCCCGGTGTTCACCAAAGCGCCGTATCAGCGGGCCAACCAGCACGGCTTGGCCGACCGCAAAGCTGACGCCATAAACCGCCAGCGAAATGCCGACCATCGACGTGTCCCAGCCAAAGCGGGCCTGACCATAATAGGCCCAGATTGCAGGATAGACATTCATCGCGATGCTGAGGATCAAAAAGCATAGCAGGGTTCGGCGCACGCCGGGCAGTTTTGAGACCGCCAGAAGCGCGCTTGCCGGGTTCGCCCGGCCCAGCACAAAGGGGCGGCGGGTGGCATCTGTCACAGTTTCAGGCAGCACGAAGGCCCCGAAGATCAGGTTGGCAAAGGCGAGGGCGGCAGCGGCATAGAACGGCGCACGGACGTCGATGCCCGCCAGCAGGCCACCTATCGCAGGCCCCAACACGAATCCTATGCCAAACCCCGCCCCGATCAGCCCAAACCGTGCGCCGCGCTGTTCAGGCGGGGTGATGTCGGCGATATAGGCGGTGGCGGTGGAATAGGTCGCCGCCGCGATGCCTGCGACCACCCGGGCGGCCAGCAAAAGGGCATAGGTCTGGGCCGTGGCCATCACCAGATAATCCAGTGTCATCACCACCAGCGAAATCAGCAGAACTGGGCGGCGTCCATAGCGGTCCGACAGCGACCCAATCAGGGGGCCAAACAGAAACTGCATCACCGCAAAGGACGTGGCCAGCACCCCTCCCAACATCGCCGCCTGCGATAAAGACCCCGCCGTGACGCTGCGGATCAGATCTGGCATCACCGGAAAGATCAGGCCGATGCCAATGGCGTCCAGCGTTACAGTGGTCAGGATGAAGGTCAGGGCGAGGCGTTGGCTGGACATGAGGGCCTTCATTGTCAGATGTGGCATAGCTAGCAGGGCAGTGCCAACGGCATAGGGGGGCCGGCCAACACTTGGTCAGGTGTGACCAATGCGCCGCAAGAAATCGGTCAACGCGGCAGTAAAAGCCTCGGGCGCGTCAATGCAGGGCACATGCCCTGCACCCCGGATCAGGTGAAACTCGGATCCGAGGATCAGATCTGCCGTCTCGCGCACCAGATCGGGCGGGGTGGATTGGTCGTTTGACCCGGCGACGGCCAAGGTCGGCAGGGTCAGGCTGGCGGTCGGCGTGTAGAAATCGCTGCCCGCAATCGCCGCCGCACAGCCCATCCAACCCTGTGGCGGGCAGCCCAGCAAGCGGTCGCGCAGATCCGGCATGTCAGGATGGGTCTTCCAGCGGGGGCCAAGCCAGCGCGCAAGGGTGCTGTCGGCCACAGCCTGCATCCCACCCGCGCGCACATCTGCAATCCGCGCGGCCCAGCCGTCTGCTGTGCCAATCCTCGCAGCGGTGTTGGACAAGACCATGCCCCGAATCAGGTCGAGGCGTTTTACCGCCAAACCCTGTGCCACCATTCCACCAAGTGACAGGCCAATGATTACTGCGTTGCGCATCTCAAAATGGTCCATCAGGCGTTCGGCGTCACGGATAAGACTGCCCATGGTATACGGGGCCTCTGGCACGTCAGAGGCGCCATGACCACGCTGGTCATAACGCAGGATGCGGTGATTGGGCAGCCGTCCCGTCACCGCATCCCAGATGGTCAGGTTCAGCCCGAGGGCGTGAACAAAGATCAGGGGCGGGGCACTGGCTGGACCATCCTGCCGGGCATTCAGGCGGATATCGTTGAAATAAATCAAGGGCATTGTTCGATAACTTCGATTGGATGGCAGCTTGGGGTCGTTTGTCAGCTTAATTTGTTCGATAAGTGCTGTCAGCCAAACCTATGCAACACGCTTGCAAACAGCCCGGCATCGACGTTTCCGCCCGATGCGGTGCAGATGACAGTCTCTGCCAAACCTTCACCCCAAAGGGCCGCCGCCAAAGCCACGGCACCTCCGGGTTCCAGCACAATGCGAAAATGGGCAAAGGCTATAGCCATGGCTTGTAAGGCCTGATCATCGCTAACCACCAGCCCCGGCCCACAAAGGCGCTGCACTATGGGAAATGTCATCATCCCCGGTTGCGGCGTGACAATGGCATCACAAATGGACCCGCTAGCCGCCGCATTGCGCTGCACCTGACCTGACGCCAGTGACCGGGCCATATCATCAAACCCCACAGGCTCTGCAGTGCGGACGCGCAGGCCGGGTGCGCGGTCGGCAAGCGCAAGGGCGATGCCCGCTGTCATGCCACCCCCGCCGCAACAGGTGATTACATCCGCGTGTGTCACTCCTGCCGCTGCGGCCTGATCCGCAATCTCCAACCCGATGGTGCCTTGACCCGCGATCACTTGCGCGTCGTCGTAGGGGCGGATCAATGTCAGCCCCCGTTCGGCAGAAAGTATGGCCCCAATCGCATCGCGGTCTTCGCGGGCGCGGTCATACAGCACCACCTCGGCCCCGTAGGCGCGAGTATTGGCGATCTTCACCTGGGGCGCGTCGTCGGGCATGATGATCACGCACGGCACCCCGTGCATCCGCGCCGCCAAGGCCACCCCCTGCGCATGGTTGCCCGATGAAAACGCAATCACGCCGCGCGACCTTACGTCAGCCACCAAGGCAGAAACCGCAGACCAACCGCCGCGAAACTTGAACGACCCTGTCCATTGCAGACATTCTGCTTTGACGAAAATCCTGCGGCCCGCAATCGCATCCAGCAGGGGCGCATTTAACAGCGGTGTCAGTCGGGCATGGCCCTTCAGGCGCAGGGCTGCGGCTTTGATCATCGCGATATCAGTCATAGCAGGGCCTTCAGAAACTGGTGAATGGCGGACAGCGCCTCCGGCTCATCCAGAAACGGAATATGGGCGCGGTCGGGCACTTCGGCATGGATCATATCGGGGCGGCGGCGGCGCATTTCTTCCGTTGTCCGCACTGACAGAAGGTCGGAATTCTCCCCCCGGATCAGCGCCATAGGCAGTCCCGCGCAAGCGTCGAACAGTGGCCACAGATCGACGGGCGGGCCTTCAAACGCCGCCAGAAATGCCTCACGCAAGGCCGGGTCATAGGTGATGCGCAGGCCGTCAGGGGTGGCGGTATAGTGCTTTTGCGCCTCCTCCAGCCATCGCGCTGACGGAACATTGGCGAACCCGGGCATTGCGGCAGGCATCCGTTGCGCCAATTCCAAATGGGTGCGCGCCACAGGATTGCGGCCCACATAGTCAAAGATCCGCTCTAATCCGCTGCGTTCGATCACTGGTCCCACGTCGTTCAGGCACAGGCCCAACAGGCGTGGCCGGGCGACTGCTGCCAACATCATCCCGATCAACCCGCCGCGCGATGTGCCCAAGATCGCCGCCTGCGCGATCCCCAGATGGTCCAGCAATTCCAGCGCATCACGCCCCTCTATCGGCACGGTGTAACTGGCACCACCGGTCCATTCCGACCCGCCCCGGCCACGATAGTCCATGCGGATCAGGCGCAAGGGCGGCAGATGAGGGGCCAGATAGTCGAAATCCGCCATCGTTCGCGTAAGCCCTGCAAGGCACAACAGTGGCAGCCCCGCCCCCTGTTCGTCATAGGCAATGCGACATCCGTCAGAGGTGGTGAAAAAGGGCATGGGACACCAAAGTTGGGGGGCGGGCGGTATGGGGCAAACTGGCACGGGTGGTTGGTAAAGAACAAGCGGCGCTTGCGGGGGGGGCACGCATTGCCTAAACCCACTGCGCGTAGGGGGGCGATGCATAATGGCTGTACAGACCGCAGGATCGGAAGAACGGGCACGATCCAAACGTGTCGGCGCACTGCGTGGACTGGTGCCGTTCTTGCGGCCCTATCGCAAGATTACTGCCTTGGCGCTGCTTGCCTTGATCCTGACCGCCGCGATCAGCCTGATCCTGCCCTTGGCCGTGCGCCGGGTGATTGATGGTTTTGCTGCCGATAACGCCACCTTGCTGGACCAGTATTTCGCCGCGGCTTTGGTGATTGCTGCCTTGTTGGCGATCGGGACAGGCCTGCGCTATTATCTTGTCACCCGGTTGGGGGAACGGGTTGTGGCCGACATCCGCCGGGCACTGTTTGATCGGGTGCTTGGCATGTCGCCTGCGTTCTTTGAACGCATCCTGACGGGCGAAGTGTTAAGCCGTATCACCACAGACACCACGCTGATCTTGTCGGTGATCGGATCATCGGTGTCGGTTGCCTTGCGCAATGTCTTGATCTTGCTAGGCGGGTTGGGGTTGCTGATGCTGACTTCGGTCAAGCTTTCGATGCTGGTCTTGCTGCTGGTGCCTGCCGTGGTTCTGCCCATCGTGATCCTTGGCCGTCGCCTGCGAGCGCTGAGCAGGGAAAATCAGGACTGGATCGCAGCCTCATCGGGGTCGGCCTCCGAGGCGCTGTCGTCGGTGCAAACGGTGCAGGCCTTTACGCATGTCGCAGCAACCCAAGGCGCGTTTGCCGATGTAACCGAGAAATCCTATGCTTCGGCCCAGACCCGCATCCGCACCCGGGCGACGATGACGGTCATCGTCATTTTTCTGGTATTCACGGGCATCGTCGGCGTGCTGTGGATCGGCGCGCGCGATGTGCGGGCCGGGGTGATGACCCCCGGAGAGTTGATCCAGTTCCTGATCTACGCCGTCATGGTGGCGGGGTCAGTCGGCGCACTGTCGGAAATCTGGGGTGAATTACAGCGCGCGGCGGGGGCGACAGAGCGGCTGGTGGAGCTGTTGCACACCGACGACGCCGTGCAAGACCCTGCCAGCCCACGCGCCCTGCCGCGCCCGGTCCGGGGTGAGATCACGTTTGATGCCGTCACGTTCCGTTACCCTGCGCGGCCCGAGACCTCGGCACTGAACGACGTCAGTTTGCAGGTCAATCCGGGCGAGACAGTTGCGTTGGTTGGCCCGTCCGGGGCGGGCAAGACCACCATCCTGCAACTGCTCATGCGGTTTTATGACCCACAATCCGGTGTCATCCGGCTCGACGGCATAGATTTGCGCGACATGGCCCGCGACGATTTTCGCCGCGTGTTCGCCATGGTGCCGCAAGATCCGGTGATTTTCGCAACCTCTGCGCGTGAAAACATCCGCTTTGGCCGCCCCGATGCAACGGATGCCGAGGTGGAGGAGGCCGCAAAGGCCGCCGCCGCGCATGACTTTTTGCTGGCCTTGCCGCAGGGCTATGACAGCTACTTGGGCGAACGCGGCGTGATGCTGTCGGGCGGGCAGAAACAGCGGGTGGCGATTGCGCGCGCCATTCTGCGCGACGCGAAGGTGTTGCTGCTGGATGAGGCGACGAGCGCGCTAGACGCCGAAAGCGAACGTCTGGTGCAAGCGGCGGTGGAGCGATTGTCGCAAGGGCGCACAACCCTTGTGGTGGCACACCGTTTGGCCACTGTGAAACGCGCCGACCGGATCGTGGTGTTTGAGGCAGGCCAGATCGCCGCCGTTGGCACCCATGACGAATTGGTGGCGCAGGGGGGGCTTTACGCGCGTCTGGCGCGGTTGCAGTTCACCGATGGTGCAGTTTAGGTCACATCTTTGACGTTACGTTGTAGCCGTGGGCTTTTGCTTGGCAAAGCGCTGTAAACTTCGCATCTTGGCATCAGTACCGGACCCCCGGCCAAACGGGGGCCAAAGACCACGATCTGGGAGGATACCATGGGAACTTTCGCAAACGCAGGCGATCTGAAAGCCATTGAGGGCGAAATGCCATGGGAACAGCGGGATCAGGCCCGTACGATGTACCAGTTCCTGACCCGCGCCAAACAGGCCCATGGCGCGCGCCCCGCGATCAGCTTTCAACTGTTGTCCGGTCCGAAGGACAAGGCCGAAACCCTGTCATGGAGCCAGTTGCACGCCCGCACGACCCAAGCCGCCAACCTGTTTCGCAGCCTTGGGGTCGGGCCGGGCGATGTGGTGGCCTATATCCTGCCCAACGCGCTGGAAACCGCAGTTGCCCTGCTGGGCGGCGCAGTTGCAGGCATCGTCAACCCGGTCAACCCGCTGCTGGAGGCTGACCAAATCAGTGCCATCCTGCGCGAAACCAAAGCCAAGGTTGTGGTAACCTTGCGCGCCTTTCCCAAGACCGAACTGCCGCAAAAGGTGGCGCGTGCTGTGGCCGATGCGCCAACGGTGACAACGGTGCTTGAGGTAGACCTGACCCGCTATCTGACCCCGCCCAAAAGCTGGATCGTGCCACTGGTGCGGCCCAAGAACCCGGCCCCGCACAAGGCGTCGGTGCAGAATTTCAACGCGGCCATGGCGCGTATGCGGGCCGATGCGCTGGAGTTTGCCGATGATCCGGCAGACCGGGTTGCCGCCTATTTCCACACTGGGGGCACTACTGGGATGCCCAAGGTCGCCCAGCACAAGGCGTCTGGCATGGTCTATAACGGTTGGCTGGGCGGGCGGCTGTTGTTCAAGGAAACCGACGTGGTGCTGTGCCCGCTCCCGCTGTTCCATGTCTTTGCGGCCTACCCGATCATGATGTCCATGATTGCATCTGGCGCACATGTGGTGTTCCCCACCCCTGCGGGTTATCGCGGCGAAGGGGTGTTTGACAATCTGTGGAAGCTGATCGAACGATGGAAGATCACCTATCTGGTGACAGTGCCCACGGCGCTTGCTGCCCTGATGCAGCGCCCGATTGATGCGGATGTGTCATCCTTGCGGTCAGCGTTTTCGGGATCAGCGCCGTTGCCGCTGGAACTGTTCAATCGGTTTGAAAAATCAACTGGGGTGCAGATTGTCGAAGGTTACGGGCTGACGGAATGTACCTGCCTTGTCTCGATCAACCCACCCGATGGTGGCAAGAAAATTGGCTCGGTTGGCTTGCCGTTTCCCTACACGGATGTGCGGATTTTGCAGAAAACCGGGGACACCTTCCGCGATTGCGCCGTGGATGAGGTGGGCGAAATTTGCGTGGCAAATCCCGGTGTCTCACCGGGGGCCACCTACACGGAAGATGACAAGAACCGCGATCTTTACGCGGAAGGGCGCTATCTGCGCACGGGCGATCTGGGGCGGATTGACGGCGATGGCTACCTGTTCATCACCGGCCGTGCCAAGGATCTGATCATCCGGGGCGGACATAATATTGACCCCGCCGTGATTGAAGAGGCCCTGATGGGTCATCCGGCGGTGGCCTTTGTGGGTGCCATTGGCCAACCTGATGCCCATGCGGGCGAACTGCCTTGTGCCTATGTCGAACTGGTCAAAGGGGCATCGGTGGACGCAGGCGAGTTAGTTGCCTTTGCAAGCGCGCATATCACAGAGCGCGCCGCACAACCCAAATTCGTCGAAGTGCTGGCCGAACTGCCGAAAACCGCTGTCGGCAAGGTTTTCAAACCCGATCTGCGCCGCCGTGCGATTGTGCGGGTTTACGATGCGGCTTTGACAAAAGCCGGGATTGCCGCGCGGGTGGTCGAGGTGGTCGAGGATAAAAAGCGCGGGTTGGTGGCGCGGGTGGAAAAACAGGGTCCGGTGGACGAGTCTGCCGCGAAGGCCCTGCTTGGCCAGTTTGCCGGGGCGTTTGATCTGGTTTGAGGGTGGTTGTCCGGGCCGGTGCCGGCCGGGGCCAGCCCTCGCCCCCCCGGGATACTTTGGCACAAAGGATAGAAGTTTTAATTAGTCTGTACTGGGTTAGGTGGACGTGTCCATCCAGATCGTCACTGGGCCATCGTTGGTCAGCGACACCTGCATATCTGCGCCGAAGATGCCGTTAGCGACCGGGATGCCCAGACCTGCGATTTGCGTGGTGAAGTGGTCATAGAGCCTGCGACCATCCTCTGGCGATGCCGCCGGGGAAAAGCCGGGCCGGTTGCCGCGCAGGTCAGCGGCGAGGGTGAACTGGCTGACGATCAGCGCCGAACCAGCGTTATCACGGATGGACAGGTTCATCTTGCCCGCCTCATCCTTGAATATCCGCAGCTTTGCGATTTTCTTGGCCAGTTGGTCAGCCTGTGCCGCCGTATCGCCCTGCATGGCGCAGATCAAAATCAGCAGGCCCCCCGCGATTTCACCTGTAACCACACCATTGACGCTGACGGAGGCGGCGCTGACCCTTTGTAGCACGGCCCTCACAGTTCATGCGCCCACGGCGGATTCGCCCCGGCGCGGCTGACGGTTATGGCGGCGGCCCGCGTGCCGAGACTGAGAGCCGCATCCAACACGGCATCGGGCAAGGTGGCGAGGCCTTGTTTGGTCAAGGCACCCGCGCGGTGCAGGGCGGCTAGGGCACCTGCGTTGAAGGTATCGCCTGCGCCAACAGTATCGACCACCGCAACCTTGGTTGCTGCGACAAAGCGGTTTTGCGTGGCCGTCACCGCCCGCGCGCCTACGGCTCCTTCGGTGATGAAGAGCACCTTCGGCCCGGTCGCCAACATGGCATGGGCAAGGTCCGCCAAGTCGCCGCCGCCGCCCAGCCAGTGCAGATCTTCATCCGACAGCTTTACAATGTCGGCGCGGGCGATCATCCGGCCAATGCGAGCACGGTAGGCATCTTCCTTGCCCGCGATGAAACCGGGGCGGATGTTGGGGTCGATCATCGTCACGCGGGTTGCGGATTCGCGGGCCTGAAACGCCTCATAGCTGCTGGCGGCGGGATCGTTGACAAGGCTGATGCCGCCAAAAAACAGGGCATCCACATCGCCGGGCAGGGTGGGCAGATCAGCCACTGCCAGCATACGGCCGGCGGTGCCTTCATCGTAAAAGGCGTAAGTGGCTTGACCGTTGACCAGTTTGACAAAGGCCACCGTGGTGGGACGGTCGGACCGGGCGCAGAACCGGGTATCCACTTTCGATTCGCTCAGGGTGTCGGCCAGGACCTCGCCCAGCATGTCATTCGAGATGCCAGAAAAGAACGCGGATGGCGCGCCAAGCCTGCCAAGTGCGATCGCCGTGTTGAATACAGCACCCCCAGCATAGGGGGCAAAGCACGCCTCGCCTGCCGTCGAGGTGCGCGGCAGCATGTCGATCAAGGCCTCGCCACAGCTGAGAATCATGGCCGTCTTCCCTTTTTTCCGGTTTTTCGCAGTGTAACGGATTGTTGGCTGTTAGCGCAAACAGCGCGCACCAATCAGCTGAAAAACGGTGCCAGATTGGTGCGAACACGGTCCAGCGGCGTGGCGCCAGTGATGTCGGGCACGAAGGTCTGGCCGGTGATTGCCTCATAAGCTGCGATATAGGTCTGGGCTGTGGCTTTGATCATTTCGGGCGGAATTTCGGGGACGGCGTCGGTATAGGGATCGCAGCGCGCCACCACCCAGGCCCGGATCACATCCTTGTCGAAACTGGGCGGGCGGCTGCCTGCGTCCAGCGCCCGCGTATAGCCGTCAGCCCTCCAGTACCGGCTGCTGTCGGGGGTATGGATCTCATCGGCAAGGTAGATCGTGCCGGCGCTGTCCACGCCGAATTCATACTTGGTATCGACCAGAATCAGGCCGCGCTCTGCCGCCATGGATTGCCCGCGCGCAAACAGCGCCAGCGCCATGGCCGAGATTGCATCCCACTGCGCCTTGGTAAGCAGACCCTGCGCAAGAATCTCATCAGCGGTCAGGGGTTCGTCATGCCCACCGTCAAACGCCTTGGACGTGGGTGTTATGATCGGGTGGGGCAGAACCTGATTGTCGCGCATGCCGTCCGGCAGGGTGTGGCCGTACATCTGCCGCTGCCCGGCCTTGTAGCGTGTCAGGATAGAGGTTGATGTTGTGCCTGCCAGATAGCCGCGCACGACGATTTCGACCGGCAGAATAGTCAGGCGGCGGCCGATCACCACATTGGGGTCAGGGTAGGCCAGCACATGGTTGGGGCAGATGTCTGCGGTATGGTCGAACCAGAACCGCGCCACCTGCGTCAGAACCTGCCCCTTGAACGGGATCGCGGCAAGGATGCGGTCGAAGGCCGAAATCCGGTCAGAGGCGATGAGGATACGGCGACCTTCGGGGTGGTCAGCGTCGGGCGGCAGATCGTAGCAGTCGCGCACCTTGCCGAAATACGGATCGGGCAGTTCGGCGATATGCGCATGGTCGAGGATGCGGCTGAAATCGGTCATGAAACCTCCGGCACGGGTAGCGGTTC
>JANNNF010000456.1:0-8272 GCA_031398405.1 Rhodobacterales bacterium
CGGTTCTGCGGGATTACCTGCGCGGTCAAGCTTAAATTTCCCTTAGCGGTAATAGTCCCGCCGGGGGCATCCGCAGGTGACCCACGCGAGAGTATCTAGAAAACAGCAATGGGCCTAAGGTCAGTCCAGCCACAACGGGCCGCGAGGTCTTGTGGCGCGTGGTCGGTGCTGATGGCCATGGCCGACCGCACCGCGGTAGAGTAGCGGTTTTGCCAGCGGTCGCGCAGCAGGTGCAGGCCGGACCGGCTGATCTTCAGGATTGGCGTGCGCAGGGGCAGCACCGATTGCCATTTGGTTTGCATGAAGCGGTAGGCATCGGTGAAGTCCTGCCCCAAGGCGTCGTGGTAGCGGTCATTGTGAATGCAGGGCAAGGCTGTGGAATAGGCGGCCATGCCTTTGGCGCGGGCCTGTTGCACGATATCGGTGCCATACATGTGCCAGCCGGGCAGGGTATCGTCGAAACGTAAGCCAGAGGTGCGGCGCAGCACGATCAGCATTTCGTCAAAGGATTGCACCGGGGCGGGGGTCAGTGGCACCCGGCCCACGATCATGCCGAGTGACGACGACCAGACCGGGCCAAAATTCGCGCCATCCAGGCCGATACCGAAAGCGCCTGCGAGTGCCCAGTTGGGGTCGATGGCTTCAACTTCAGCCAGCCGCGCCGCCAGCAGGGCTTCCCAGCCGTTCGGCAGGTATACGTCATGATGGACGAAAACCACAATGGGGGCAGTGGTTGCATCCAGCGCGTGGTTGTAGGCGATGGCGGCGGATGGGGCGTCAGTTTCCACATGCAGCGGCATCAGCGCCGCACAGGGCGATTGCGCCAAATTGGCGTGTAAAATCGTGGGAGAATGGCTGGCGACGCACAGCACCATATCGGCGGCGGTATAGGTCATGGCCGGCCTTTTGAGAGGAACAGTGTGGTCAATTTTTCCGCCTGCATGTCGATGTCATGCCGCGCCAGCACTCGTGCGCGGCCTGCGCGGCCCATTTGTGCCAAACGGTCCAAGGGCGTGGCGGCCAAGGTGGCAATTGCATCGGCGAGGCTTTGGGCATCGCCCGCAGGCACCAGCCAGCCGCAATCTGGCGTCACCAGTTCGGGGATGCCCGCGATGGCGGTGGCAATGACCGGGCGGCCTGCGACAAGGGCCTCCATAATCACCATCGGCAAACCTTCGGCGAACGACGGCAAGATCAGAGCGGTGGCGCGGCCGAGGGTTTCGCGCACCCGCGCTTCATCCAGCCAACCCGTCAGCGTCACGCAGGATTGCAGGCCGTGGCGGGCAATCAGGCTTTCCAGCAGGGGACGCAGCGGCCCGTCGCCGACCAGCGTCAAGTGCAGATCGGGATGGCCGGGGACGGCGAGGGCCATTGCCTCGACCAGCAGGGCAAAGCCCTTTTGTTCGGTAAAGCGTCCGATGGCCACCAGATGGGGGCCACTGGTCAGGGGCGCGGGGTCGGGAAAGCGCCAAGGTTCTATCCCGCAGTGTACCACATGCAGGTGCTGCCATTCGGCCTGCCCCGCCCACCTGCAAAGCTGGCTGCGGCCGTAGCTGCTGATCGCCACGGCAAAGGCGGCATGGGTGACCTTGTCGCCCATGGCAAGCGCGCGGGGGGCGTCAAATTCCTCGGGTCCATGCACGGTGAAACTGTAGGGCGCACCGCCCAGGGCGTGGGCCAGCATGGCGACGGTGGTGGAATTGGTGCCAAAATGCGCGTGCAGGTGGGGGATGCGCAGATCGTGACAGCGCCGGGCGACATGAGCAGCCTCTGCGAGATAGATCATATGGCGCAAGCGACCCCCTGTGCCACCGCCTCCGGCCCCCAGCCTGCCGCAACGCCATGCCAGTCGCAGGGCTGACAGGCTTTGACGCGGGTGTTTGATCATCCATTTCAGCGCCGATGCCAGCAACGCCCGCGCACCCAGATCCAAGACATGTTCGGTCCGGCCATCTTCGGCGATATCGCCGGGGTCCACCAAGGCCGCCCGGTCCGACCGCATGGCAATGCGCGTGACCTGCCAGCCCAGCCGTTCCAGCGCCAGAATCTCGCGCCGGATGAAGGTTTGCGAGGGCAAAGGATAGCTGTTGATCAGATAGGCGATTTTCAAACGTATGGTCCGTGGCAGCGGCTTTGGCGAACCATCCCTTGCGCGCGGGCCGGATGCAAGCGCGGCCTGTCAGCGCGTTGATTGACGGCGCGGAACTGTGGGCCTAGGGTCGCGACGATTGCGATGCGGAGAATGGACCTGATCAGCACTTTATCCGGTTCGGGCCTTTTTGCCCGCGCGCTGCGGGGCTCGGCGTTTACTGCCGGGGCTTATGCATTCACCCAAGCGATGCGGTTGGCATCGAACCTCCTACTGACGCGGCTGCTGTTCCCCGAGGCGTTCGGGATCATGGCCTTGGTGTCAGTCGTGCTTGTGGGCCTCGCGATGTTTTCCGATGTAGGCATCGGGCCTGCGATTTCGCAGCATCCACGCGGCGATGACGCGGCATTTCTGAACACCGCCTGGACAATCAACGTGGTGCGGGGGGCGGTGCTGTGGGGGGTTACGTGCCTGCTGGCATGGCCTGTTGCGGTGTTTTACGCAGCCCCGGAACTGGCCACGCTGTTGCCTGCGGCAGGAGTTAGTCTGTTGATATCGGGGTTCAACCCGACGCGCATTGACACCGCAAACCGGCATCTGCTGCTGGGCCGGGTAACGGTTCTGGACCTGTTCGCGCAAGCGATCGGCATTGTGGCGATGGTGCTGCTGGCCTGGGGCCTGCAATCAGTCTGGGCGTTGGTGATCGGGGCCATCATCGGCTCGCTTGCCAAGCTGCTGCTGACCAGCTGGGGCCTGCCGGGTGCTGCCAACCGCTTTGCATGGGAACCTGCGGCGGGGCGTGATCTGATCCACTTTGGCAAGTGGATTTTCCTGTCCACCGCTTGTGGGTTTTTGCTGTCGCAGGGTGACAAGGCAATTTTGGGGGCCTATCTGCCGTTGCAGGGGCTGGGGGTCTATAACATCGGCTACTTCCTTGCATCGTTTCCGGTGCTGCTGGCGGGGGCGGTGACGGGGCGCATCATGATCCCGATCTACCGTGATCGCCCGCCCGGCGCGTCACCCGAAAACGCGCGGCATTTGCGGCGGTTGCGCTATGGACTGACGATCAGTGTCCTTGGTTTGCTGGGGCTGATGGCGTTGGTGGGGGTTGCCTTGGTGGGGGTGATGTATGACCCGCGCTATGCGATGGCTGGGGCAATTGTGGTCTCGATTGCCTGCGCTCAGATGCCGATGGTGATTGGCATGACCTATGATCAGGCGGCACTGGCGGCGGGCGACGGGCGGGCGTATTTCACCGTGATTGCCATCAAGGCTGCATCGCAGACCCTGCTGTTTTTAGGGGGTGCCCATTTTTATGGGCTTGCGGGTGCCCTTGTGGGGCAGGGGCTGGCGCAGGTGCTGACCTATCCTGCGACCGTCTGGATCGCGCGCAGGCACGGGGTCTGGGACGCGCGGCATGATCTGATTTTTGGCATATTGGCCGTTGTTCTTGTGTGCGTGGCCCTTTGGATTAATAGCGCGGCGGTGACGCCCTTGCTCTGGTAAGCGTTTGGCGGCTAGAAGAAGCGCACCTGAAGTCGTTCGCGCTCTCCTTTATGAAATAGCCCCATGCAGATAGATCAGACCGCCATTCCCGATGTCGTGATAGTGACGCCCACCCGTTTCGGCGATGACCGGGGCTGGTTTAGCGAGACGTGGAACGCAGACCGTCTGGCGGCAGCGGGCCTTGCGCTGACCTGGGTGCAGGACAATCATTCCATGTCGGCCAAGGTGGGCACCCTGCGGGGCCTGCATTTTCAGGCCCCACCGCGTGCGCAGGATAAACTGGTGCGCTGCTCGCAGGGCGTGATCTTTGATGTGGCAGTGGATATCCGGGTAGGGTCGCCCACCTATGGCAAATGGGTGGGAGTGGAACTCTCTGCAGCCAATCACCGGCAGTTGTTCATCCCTAAAGGGTTCCTGCATGGTTTTGTGACGCGCACGGAAAACACCGAAGTGCAGTACAAGTGTACCGACCTGTATGCCCCCGCACAAGATGGGGCGGTGCGTTGGGACGACCCTGATATCGGCATTGACTGGGGTCTTTCGAGCATTCCTGCGCTGTCGGCCAAGGATGCCGTGGCCCCGTTGCTGGCCGAGATCACATCGCCCTTCGTATGGGAGCCCCGGCCATGAAGCTGCTGATCACCGGCGGGGCCGGGTTCATCGGCTCTGCAGTGGTTCGCCTTGCCGTGGCAAAAGGGCATGAGGTGGTGAACCTTGATGCGCTGACCTATGCGGCCTGTCTGGACAATGTGGCGGGCGTGTCGGGCTCGAACCTTTACAGCTTTGAGCAGGCTGATATCCGGGATCGCGCCACCCTGGACCGCATCTTTGCGACGCACAAGCCAGACGCCGTGATGCACCTTGCCGCGGAATCTCATGTGGACCGCAGCATAGACGGCCCCGCCGATTTCATTGAGACCAACATCACCGGCACCTTTAACATGCTGGAGGCCGCGCGCACCTATTGGGCAGCGCAGGGGCGGCCTGCGGGGTTTAGGTTCCACCACATCTCGACGGATGAGGTGTTCGGTACTTTGGGGGAAACCGGCCAGTTTACTGAAGATACGCCCTATGCGCCCAACAGCCCCTATTCTGCGTCCAAGGCTGCGTCGGACCATCTGGTACGGGCCTGGCATGAAACTTACGGCCTGCCGGTGGTAATGACCAATTGTTCCAACAATTACGGCCCCTTCCATTTCCCCGAGAAACTGGTGCCAGTGGTTATTCTGAACGCTTTGGCGGGCAAGCCCATTCCGGTTTATGGCGCGGGGTTGAATGTGCGGGATTGGCTTTATGTCGAAGATCACGCCGACGCGCTGCTGCATGTGGTGGCGCGGGGGCAAGTGGGCCGCAGCTATAACATCGGCGGTGAAAATGAGGCCCGAAACATTGATCTGGTCCGCATGATCTGCACCCTGCTGGACGAGATGCACCCGAGCGGTGCGCCCCATGCCGATCTGATCACCTATGTGACCGACCGCCCAGGCCATGACGCCCGCTATGCCATTGATCCTACACGCATCCGTGAAGAACTGGGCTGGCGTCCGTCGGTGACGCTGGAACAAGGTCTGCGCAAGACGGTGCGCTGGTATCTGGACAATGAGCCTTGGTGGAAACCCCTGCAAGCCCGTGCCGGTGTTGGCACGCGGTTGGGTGTCAAGGCATGAAGGTTCTGGTTTTTGGGCAAACTGGCCAACTGGCGCGGGAACTGATCCGGCGCGCACCCGCGGGCGTGACGGTCACGCCCCTGGGCCGTGACCGCGCCGACCTGATGCACCCCGCGGCTTGTGCGGCGGCAATTGCAGCAACAGACGCCGATGTGGTGATCAACGCAGCGGCATGGACGGCAGTGGACAAGGCCGAGTCCGAGGAGGACGCGGCGGCATTGGTCAACGGCGCGTCGCCTTCGGCGATGGCGCGCGCCTGTGCAGACCGGGGGATGCCGTTCCTGCACATCTCAAGCGATTACGTGTTTGATGGCGCGGGGGATCAGCCGTTCACGGTGGATCATCCGACCGCACCGCTCGGGGCCTACGGGCGCACCAAGCTGCGGGGCGAACAGGGCGTTCGTGCAGCAGGTGGGCCGCATCTGATACTCCGCACGTCTTGGGTGGTGTCGGCGCACGGGGCGAATTTCGTAAAGACCATGCTGCGTCTGGGGGCCACGCGCGATGCACTGACCGTAGTGGCAGATCAGATCGGCGGGCCGACGCCTGCGGCAGATATTGCCGATGCGTTGTTCGTGGCGGCACAGGCCCTGCGCGATGGGGCCACCGGCGGCACCCATCATTTCAGCGGCGCGCTTGACACAAGTTGGGCCGATTTTGCTCGCGCGATCATGGCAGGGGCGGGGTTGGGATGCACCATCACCGACATCCCGTCCAGCGCCTATCCGACACCCGCCAAACGCCCTCTCAATTCCCGGCTGGATTGCTCGGCGTTGCAGCAGGCGTTCGGCATAGCCCGGCCCCAATGGCAGGCGGGCCTGACTGACATTCTGACTGAACTTGGAGCGAAAGCATGACACAGCGCAAAGGTATACTGCTGGCTGGTGGGTCGGGCACCCGGCTGTGGCCAATCACCATGGGCGTGTCGAAGCAACTGCTGCCGATCTATGACAAGCCGATGATCTATTATCCACTGTCGGTGCTGATGCTGGGTGGCATCCGCGAGATTGCGATCATCACCACGCCCGAAGATCAGTTTCAGTTTCAACGGCTTTTGGGCGATGGCAGTCAATGGGGCCTGTCGCTGACGTATATCACACAGCCGTCACCCGATGGGCTGGCGCAAGCCTACCTGTTGGCGCGGGAATTTCTGGATGGTGCGCCGTCGGCGATGGTGCTGGGCGACAACATCTTTTTTGGCCACGGTCTGCCCGAAATGCTGACCGGTGCCGACAACCAGCAAGGCAGCACCGTGTTTGGCTACCGGGTTTCAGACCCCGAACGCTACGGCGTGGTGGCCTTTGATGCCGATGGCAATGTGGTCGCGATCATCGAAAAGCCCGAAGTGCCACCGTCAAACTTTGCGGTGACCGGGCTATACTACCTTGATGGGCGCGCGCCTGATTTTGCCGCGCAGATCGTGCCCTCGCCGCGCGGAGAGCTGGAGATCACCGATTTGCTGGAGTTTTATAGAGCTGAAGGCAGTCTCAAGGTCGAACGCATGGGGCGCGGCTTTGCCTGGCTGGATACTGGCACCCATGGCAGCTTGTTGGATGCAGGCAATTTTGTCCGCACGCTGGAGGCCCGACAGGGCCTGCAAGTCGGATGTCCTGACGAGATTGCCTATCGGGCGGGTTGGATCGACCGGGCAGACCTTGCCGCCCGTGCTGCGATTTTCCGTAAAAACGACTATGGTCGCTATCTGGCGTCTGTTTTGCTGGATTGATCTGCAAGCGGATGTTCGCAGAAAATTGACTATGTGCGCTTCAATCTGTAGATCTTGCTGGAATTGTTGCCAAATCGCGCACAAGCTGAGCGGGGATTGAACTGCCTGTCGAAAGGGTGGGGCAATTACGGTCGGCGTGATGATCAGCGGAATTGGGGCAAGCTTTGCGGGGTTGTTCGCTGCCTTGTTGGCAGGCCATGCGTTGCATCTGGCGTTGATCAGTTACAGTCTTGCCGGGGTTTGCGGCGCGTTAACTTTTCTCGGGTTTGCGTTTCAAGCCGACGTGCGTGGCTGACCCGGAGAATTTTCGCCAAATTTTGGAAACAATAACGTGTCGGCCGGGATCAGGCCATTTTGGTTATTGCGCCGTCCGCACAACTACTGCTTGCAGCAGAATTTCGAATCAGTCCTGTGCCCTCTGCTTGCGTGAAATTATCGAGAACAACCAGCGGTAGAGCGCCCTTCAATTGTGGCAACGGCCGGTCTGAAATGTGGCAAAAAATCTGGCGTTTCGCGGCGAAAATGTGGCTGTTGCGCTGAATGCCCAGTCGCCAAGCCCCCCACACAACGCGTAAAATGTAGGTGGGGGCGTTCTTTTTCGAGTGCTAGTCATGTTCTGCCAAACACGCAAATCAGACGAAGCCTTCGCACTGCTTTTGGGCAATGCGGAACGCTATGGTGAAGAAATTCTGCTGCCACTGTCTGCGGATAGCTGACAATGACAATCAGTTATCAAAAGTTCTCTGGCGGTGTATCCGACGACAGATCGATGGTGCCACGTCAGGCGTTGGCTTGGCAGTCTTTGCCCAAGCGGCGCGGCATGTACCGGTCGCTGTTCAAACGGGCACTTGATGTGGCGGCTGTTGTTTTGGCAGTGCCTGTCATCGTTCCGCTGATCGCGGGACTGGCGATTGGAGTGGCGCGCGAAGGTGGGAGCCCGTTTTACGCACAGATCCGTGTCGGCAAGAATGGGAAGCCATTCCGTATGTGGAAACTGCGTAGCATGGTCAACGATGCCGACGCCCGGATGGTGGATTATCTGGCCTCCAACCCCGAGGCGCGGGCAGAATGGGATAGCACGCAAAAGCTGCGCCATGACCCGCGTGTGACGGGGTTTGGGCAGGTACTGCGCAAATCTTCGCTGGATGAGCTGCCGCAGTTGTGGAACGTGCTGCGGGGCGACATGAGCCTTGTCGGCCCGCGCCCGATGATGCTGAACCAGCAGTCGCTGTATCCCGGCATTGCCTATTACGCGCTGCGACCGGGTATCACCGGCTATTGGCA
>JANNNF010000480.1:0-1534 GCA_031398405.1 Rhodobacterales bacterium
CAAGGAACACCCCCGCTGTGACCATGGTGGCAGCGTGGATCAGGGCCGACACTGGCGTCGGTCCTTCCATTGCGTCAGGCAGCCAGGTGTGCAGGAACAATTGCGCCGATTTGCCCATGGCCCCGATGAACAACAACACGCCAATCAGATTGGCAGCGTTCCAGTCGGCCCAAAGAAATCGCAGGTTGATTTCCGCAAGGGCGGGTGCTGCGGCAAACACGTCGTCAAAGCGGATGCTGTCGGTCAGATAGAACAGCGCGAAAATGCCGAGGGCAAAACCGAAGTCACCGACCCGGTTGACCACAAAGGCCTTGATCGCGGCGGCATTGGCGCTTGGTTTTTTGTAGTAAAACCCGATCAAAAGGTACGAGGCGACCCCCACCCCTTCCCAACCAAAAAACATCTGCACCAGGTTGTCTGCGGTCACCAGCATCAGCATCGCAAAGGTGAAAAACGACAGGTAGGCAAAGAACCGGGCGCGGTAGGGCTCGTCGTCAGACCAGTTTTCGTCATGCGCCATATAGCCAAAGCTATAGAGGTGGACGAGGGCGGAAACCGTGTTTACCACCACCAGCATGATTGCGGTCAACCGGTCCAGCCGGATCGCCCATTCGGTGTCCAAAGTACCAGACTGAATCCATGTCAGCAGATGGATCTGCTGGGTTTCCCCATCAAAGGTCAGGAAAATGACCCAGGACAGAAAAGCCGCCAGGAACACAAGGGCCGTGGCCAGCACCTGCCCCGCGCGGTCGCCCATGAAGCGCCAGCCAAACCCGCAAAGCAGCGCCCCGATCAGGGGGGCGAAAAGAATGATCGTTGCCATGGGTCAGCCCTTCATCACGTTGACGTCTTCGACGTCGATGGTGCCGCGGTTGCGGAAGAACACCACAAGGATCGCAAGGCCAATCGCGGCCTCGGCGGCGGCGACGGTCAGCACGAACATGGTGAACACCTGCCCCACCAGATCGCCCAGATGGCTGGAAAACGCGACAAGGTTGATGTTGACGGCAAGCAGCATCAATTCAATCGACATCAGGATGACGATCACGTTCTTCCGGTTCAGGAAGATGCCGAAGATGCCAATGACGAACAACGCCGCCGCCACCGCCAGATAATGTTCAAGTCCAACCATTTTCGTCCCTCAGGGCTATGCTGCCCGTTTGTTCTTTGGAAAGATAAGCAAATTGCCCACCCTTAGCGCCGATGTCTTAAGTCGGGCTAACTGCCCATCCTGCCAACCTTACAAGCCCTGCCCCGGCTTCACGTCCATCAGCTCCATCGCCTTGGCCGGGTCGCGCCACATTTGTTGCAGCACGTTCTGGCGCTTTACGTCCTTGCGGTGGCGCAGGGTCAGCAGGATCGCGCCGATCATCGCGGTCAGCAGGATCAGACCCGAGGCCTGGAACAGGTAGATGTATTTGTCATAGATCAGCAGGCCAATCGCGCGGGTGTTCTCCACCTGCGCCGCATCAGGGGCCACAGCCCCGCGCAGGCCCATGGCACCCTCTGCCGTGACCCAAGCCCCGATGCCGAT
>JANNNF010000491.1:0-2325 GCA_031398405.1 Rhodobacterales bacterium
GGACAGGCGGCGTGGTTCGACCTGCGGGTCCGGATCGAAAGGGTCGGCCCACGGGCGTCGTCCGAACCGGGGTTTGGCGCGCTGATGCCAGTGCCCAGTGACGCGAAAGGTCACAAAGAATGACAACACTACCGCAAAGTACCGCGAAAAAACTGGGGTTGGTGATTGATCTGGACACTTGCGTCGGCTGTCATGCCTGCGTGACGGCTTGCAAGGGCTGGAACGATCAGGGCTACGGCGCGGCCTTGTCAGATCAAAACCCATATGGTGCGGATCCTTCGGGAACGTTTCTCAACCGGGTTCACAGTTATGGCGTGCAACCCATTGACGGGGCGGCACAAACGGTGAATTTTCCTCGGTCCTGTTTGCATTGTGACGATGCGCCTTGCGTCACCGTGTGCCCGACCGGGGCCAGCTACAAACGCGCCGAGGATGGTATCGTGCTGGTGAATGAAGACGCTTGCATCGGGTGCGGTCTCTGCGCCTGGGCCTGCCCCTACGGCGCGCGCGAAATGGATGCCGACGCGGGTGTGATGAAGAAATGCACCCTGTGCGTAGACCGCATCTACAACGAAAACCTGCCCGAGGAGGACCGCGAACCCGCTTGTGTGCGCACTTGCCCCACCGGCGCGCGGCACTTTGGCGATTTTGCGGATCCTTTGTCCAACGTGTCAAAACTGAAGGCCACGCGCGGCGGCTATGATCTGATGCCAGAAATGGGCACCAAGCCCACCAACAAATATCTTCCGCCGCGCAAAAAAGACCGCCCCGAACAGGCCAGCCTGCTGGCCCCGCTGCTGGACATAAAGGCCACAGGATTTGCGGGCTGGCTGGACAAGGTTCTGGGGAAGATTTGAATGAATCCAGCTCCTTCTGTCATTATCTTTACAGTATTGTCCGGGCTTGGCTTTGGCTTCATGGCCTTTCTTGCCGCAGGTGCCTTGCCTGCAACGGGATGGGGTGCTTTCTTCATCTGGGCGCTTGGCTACGCCTTGGCAGTTGGTGGACTGGTTGCGTCCACCGCCCACCTTGGCAACCCGCAACGCGCGCTTTTGGCATTCACACAATGGCGGTCAAGTTGGCTGAGCCGCGAGGCTTGGGCCTCGGTCGCGACCCTGCTGGCTTTGGCCCCACTGGCCCTGTCGGACTTGCTGGGCTGGGGCATTCCGCGCGGATTTGGCTGGACTGCAGCGGCGCTGTGCGGCGTGACCATCCTGTGCACGGCAATGATCTACGCCCAGATGAAGGCAGTGCCCCGTTGGCATCATTGGACAACCCCCGCGTTGTTTGGGGCTTTTGCACTGACGGGCGGGGCGATCCTTTCTGGCGAAAAGGAAATCGCCACAGGGCTGTGCGTGGTATTGGTTGTTGTTCTTGTCTCAAGCTTCTATCTTGGAGATCAGCAGTTTACCAAGGCGGGCAGCACGCTCGGCACGGCGACTGGCCTTGGCCAAATCGGTACGACCAGCGTGTTTGAACTGCCCCACACCGGCGGAAATTACCTGATGCGAGAGATGATCTATGTCGTGGGGCGCAAACATGCGGCCAAATTGCGCGGGCTTGCCCTGATCTGCCTTGCATGTCCTGTCCTGGTTTTCTGGTTGTTTCCCCCTCATTCGGGTATTGCCGTTGCCACACTCTTGCATCTGACCGGCGCGTTCATCGCCCGTTGGCTGTTTTTCGCGCAGGCAGAGCATGTTGTGGGCCTGTATTACGGGGCGCGGGGCTGATAGAGGCGGCGCAAAAGGGGGCAGCATGCTGACCTGTTTCAAAGCCTACGATATTCGCGGCCGCCTTGGGTCCGAGTTGAACGACGACATCGCCCGCCGCATTGGCCGGGCGTTCGGGCAGGTGCTGGGGGCAAAGCGCGTGGTGATCGGGCATGATCCGCGGGCGTCATCGCACAGCCTGACGGAGGCCACGATAGAGGGTCTGCTGGCGGCAGGGGCCGAGGTTCTGGACCTGGGTCTGTGTGGCACCGAAGAGGTCTATCACGCCACCAGCCATTTTGCGGCGGATGGCGGAATTTGCGTCACCGCATCGCATAATCCGGTGGATTACAATGGGATGAAGATGGTGCGCGCTGGGTCTGCGCCATTGGATGCCGCTACCGGGTTACAGGCGATCAAGGCATTGGCTGAAAGTGAGGCCTTTCTGCCCGCCACCCCGGGTATGCGCCGCAGCGCAGAGGGCGCACGGGCAGCTTATGTTGAAACCGTGCTGTCTTTTGTTGATATCGCCGCCCTGCCGCCACTGAAAATTTTGGTCAACGCGGGCAATGGGGCGGCGGGGCCGACCTTTGATGCCCTCGCCGCAGACTTGGCC
>JANNNF010000042.1:0-5135 GCA_031398405.1 Rhodobacterales bacterium
TGCGCTGGCCGAAAAGCATGGCTTCTCGGTAGCCTACCCGGCCCAGACCGCACGCCAGAACGCGGCATTGTGCTCGAGATGTGGATGCTGGACTTGGCCGGGCACGCGTGGTCGGGCGGCCGCCCGGCCGGGTCTTACACCGACAGAACAGGCCCAGAAGCCTCGGCGCAAATGGTCAGGTTTTTTCTGGCAAAATCCGCATCAATCTGACCCTTTCACCGCGATGACAGGCTAAAATGACCGTGCACTGAGCCGTTCATGACAATGTTGTAGGCTCTGCGTGAGCCGACGCTGCTGATCTGGAAACCGACCTGTGCGCTGCGCAATTTTGGCCTATGGCAAAATCCGATGCATTGCCCGTCGTGTCCGGGTCGCTCGATACAAGTGATGGTCCGGTCCGCAGGGTTTCGATCAGCACGACCACAATGCCCAGCCCCGCGGTCAGGGCCCACAGATGCCACAAGGTCTCTGCCACATCCGGCAGCCTTGCGCCCATCTGGCTGACGCGAACCAACCCATCGATCGCGGGCGTCGAAGGCACAAGCTGCGCCACCGCGTTCAGCACAGTGGGAATGGCCTCGACCGGCCATGCAAAGCCGGACAGAAAGAAGAACGGCAGCCCCAGCGCCAGCAGCACCACCTGAACCACCGCGCCCGATCTGAAGACTGCGGCCACACATTGGGCCAGCAGGCCGGAAGCCAGAACAAACGGCAAACCGATGGCAAGCACATCGCCCGCGCGCCCGTGGTTCGGCAGGCCATAAAGAGCAGGCAACACGATCAGATATATCGGCAGCAGCAGCGCATAGATCGCGACCCAAGCGGCCATCCGCCCCAGCACGAGCCACACCGGATGATCGGCGCCCCGCCTGCGCCGGGTGGCGGTCAGGGCCAGCCCCATCAGGATCGTTTGTTGCAGGATCAGCACGAAGGCCGCAGGCAATACATAGGTGGCATATCCCCCAGCGGGGTTGAACAGCGGCACCTCCACCTGAGTGGCCGGACTGACCTGTGCGGTCGCAACCCCGAGGCCAGCGCCTGTCGCCATCAGTCTGATGGCCTCCACCTCGGCCCCCATCTGCCGCACCGGCACGGCGACCCCCTGCATGACGCGCTGATACATCAGAAAGTAACTGGCATCGGCATAAACTGCGACCGGGCTTTGCCGCCCGCGCAACAGGTTGCGTTCAAAGCCTTCGGGGATCAGCAACACGCCGTAGGCGCTGCGGTCCTGCACCAGCCGGACCGCCTGCGCCATGTCCTGCGCACTGGTGCTGATCGCGACCGCCTCGGAGGCATCTATGCGGCGGATCAGGTCAGCCGAGGTCATGGTGCGGTCCTGATCCAGCAGCACGACCGGTACATCGCGCAACAGCTCTGCCCCGTAGGGCATCGGATAGATCACGGCATAGATGACCAGCGACACCAGCAGGATCGACCGCACCTGGCTGTCGGTGAACAGCGCCCGCACCTCATCCCGCATTGCGCGCAGCATCGCGTTCATGCCGCAACCTCGTCTGTCCGGCGCAAGCGTGCCAGTTGCGCCAGCGTCAGCGCCGACAGCCCGAGGACGATCAGCGCCAGCCACAGCACCGGCCAGATCGAGATCTCGACCGGTGTCGCGCGCAGGGATTGCTCGATGCGCAGTTGCACATACCAGGTGCCGGGGATCAGCGCGCCCCACGCTTGGGCCACCCACGACATCGCCTCGCGCGGGAAGCCAAGGCCCATGAAGCCAAAGGCGGGCGCGGTGATCACCGCGATGATGCTGGACGCCGTGCCGATGTCGCGGGTGGCCACGAAAGCCAGCGCGCCGATCAGTTGCGAGGCCAGCACGAACAGCAAAGCCCCCGCCGCCATCAGCGGCAGCGACCCGCGCAGCGGCACGCCCAGCCAGCCATAAAGCACCACGTCCGACAGACCGAGGATCAGCAGGAACACCGCCGTATAGGGCAGGATCTTGCCCAGCATCGCGGGCAACAACCCTCCCGCCAGCCGCACCAATCCCCGCGGGTCGCGGCCGGGGCCAAAGTCCAGCGATATGGCATAGGCCGTACCCGCCGCCGCCAGGATCTGCAAGACGGTGGGCACCAGCGCCGCCAGCAGGAAATGCACATAGTCAAACGCCGGGTTGAACAGGGCATGGGTTTGCAACGGGATTGGTTGCAAGGCGGTCAGCGCGGTGGCGGGTGCCTCGCCCTGTCCTTGCCGGATCGACAGGCGCAGACCGGCCAGCGCAGTGTCGATCGCGCCCCGCGCCCCGCGCGCCAGGATTGACCCGGCGCTCATGTGCTGGTTGTCATAGAAGGTCACGATTTCGGGCCGCTCGCCGCGTGTCATGTCCCGCTCCAGCCCCACCGGCAGCAGCACGGCCCCCCGCACCGCACCCGACACGATCAGGGTGCGGGCCTCGGACAGGCTCAGCGCCTGATGTGTCACCTCGACCTCGGGGGCCGCGTCCAGCATCCGGGTAAGGCTGCGCGACAGGTCGGACCGGTCCAGATCGACCACCGCCATCGCCATTCCTGAGGGGATGCCCGCGTGAAAGATGCCCGTCAGCAGCGCGATCATCAGCACCGGCAACAGCACCACCAGACCCAGCAGGGCGGGATTGCGTAGAAGCAGGCGGATTTCGCACCCCATGAGCCGACCCATCGCGGCCTACTCCCCCAGCGTGATCAGCGCGGACATGCCGGGGCGCAGGCCAGGCAGCGGCGTGACGGCACGGGCGCGCAACTCGAAACTGCGCAGGTCGAAATCGCCGGTGGCGCGCGTGGCCCGCCAGCTTGCGTACTGGCCCTGCACGTTGATCAGCGTGATCTGCGCCTCAACCTCGGCGTCCAGAGCGGGTACACGCAGGCTGAGGCTGTCCCCAACCTGCAAGCCCGCCAGAAGATCCTCGCGCAGGTTGAAAGTGAACCACGCACCGTCCAGATCGACAATTGTGAACAGGGGCGTGCCGGGACCGATATTCTCGCCGGGTTCGATCAGGCGGGCGGAGATCTCGCCGGCCATCGGTGCGACAACGGTCAATTCGTCCAGATCGGCCTGCCGTTGGGCCAACGTTGCCTCGGCTTGCGCGACCTGCGCCGCCACCACGGCACGCTCTTCAGGCGAGGCACCCGCGCGCGCCAAATCCAGTTGCGCCTGCGCCGCTTCGACCCGGCGGCTGGCGGTTTCGACGTTGCGCACCGACTGGTCAAGTAGGGCCTGCGGGCGCAGGCCCTGCTGCGACAGTTCAGTGTCACGCGCGATCTGCTCTTGCGCCAGCCGCAGGTCGGCCTGCGCCAGGGCAAGGTCCGCCTCGCGCACCCGGATCAGTTCTGGCCGGGTCGCCCCCGCCGCCGCTTCGGAGGCCCGCGCCACCTCCAACCCCGACGCAGCGGTAGCATGCGCCGTGACAAGCTGGGGATTGGACAGCGTGACAAGCCTCACGCCAGCTTCGATCGTTTCGCCAAGGTCTGCGTTCACATCTGCAACACGCCCGGACGTGCGGGCCGACACGTCAACGCGCGGGGCCGCCACTTCACCCTGAATCAGCAAGGGGCCAGGACGGGTGACCCACCAGACTGCCGCCGCGACTACCAGCGCAAATGCGGCAAGCGCCACGAAGGGCAAAACCGGATTGGACGAAGAGGACTTTGGCTCGGTCACGAAAACACCTATGAATCAGCGAAAAGCAAATCTACTGACCTAAACCTACAGGACAGCCCCTTGCGCAACAACCGAACGCGTCGAACCAGGACGCAACGTTGCCCACATGTCCTGCTGTTGGCCGCGACTTGGAACACCGACGGCACCTGCGAAACTGGGCAAAGGCAGAGCGGTGGCTACGGGCCGCACCGCGCGCCCTGTCCTATCGCGTTCCACACCTCGAACAGGACGATCTCCATGCCACCACTCCGCGATCAAGACCTGCCATATGAAACCACGTCCAGCAGTTTTCGCGCCGCTTCTTTCGAGGATATTCGATCCCGACCGGTAACCAGCTTGCCGTCAATCACTAGGAAGGGCGCTCAGTCGACACCCTTTTCATACGCGCCGCCATTGACCTCCAGCATGTCCTCGACCGGAAATGGCACCATATCTGTCAAGCCAGCACCGTCTTATTCGGTGTTGTTGAACCCGGTCACCGTCTTGCCAAAGACCAGAGGTTTGCCGTCTGCGCCCTTGGCGTGCTTGACTACCGCCGGGGCGTGGCAGACTGCGGCAATCGGGCGGTTGGTGCGCGCAAAGGTTTTGATCAGCTTGATGCTGCCGGCATCCTCGACCAAATCCCACATCGGGCCATGACCGCCGGGATAAAAGACGGCATCGAACCCGTCGGCCGATACCGCAGAGAGCGCAATCGTATGCGCCAGATCCGTTTGCGCCGCCGTGTCGCCCTTGAGTCGTTCGGTCGCCTCGGTCTGTGTGTCGTCCGCATCACTACTGGGATCCAGCGGTGGCTGGCCACCCATGAGGTCACAACCCAGGGCTTCGACCGCGACCAGCTCAGCCCGATGGCGACCGCGGCCAGGGATCCGCTTGGCCGCCCGGACCTGCACGAAATTGCCGACAAGAGTTATTTCAGTGGCGCCGAGCTTCTGGCCTGACATGGGGCAACCATAACCATGACCGTGCCGCGCCCGGCGACCTCGGGCAATGCGGCCAAGGCGGAGACGTCGCTACATCCTCTGGATGGAGCTTTGGTCGACCCTAAAGATCAAAAGATCGTCGCGGCGTTCCAGTCGGCCTTCCAGCTGTATGGGAACAGCCGTCAGATGCAACAGCGCATCGGGCATCGGGCCGCCATCCTCGGCGGCCAGCAGCACAACGGTTGACCCCTCGACCGGCAATTCCATCACCAGAACCGGCGGCAGGCCTTCGGTGATGCACAGGTTGGCGCAGGCCTTGTGCGCAAGGCCACGTCCCGGCTTCATTGCCCCGCCATAGCATTTGCCGTCGCAGATTTCACCCGTCAGCCGCCAGCGGCCCAGATCCTCGGACGGTGCAGGTTGGAAGAGAGGTAGGGGAGCCGCACTGGCTTTTGCTCCGTTACCGCGGATTAGCAGCATCTCAATGTCGCCGCGGCGCACGAACACGCCGCCAACCTCGATCAACGGAGTGCCTACCGCGACCCTCTCTTGCGCCCC
>JANNNF010000065.1:0-4171 GCA_031398405.1 Rhodobacterales bacterium
ACCTTCCCCAAGGAAATGGAGATGATCGTGGCCGGCGGTCACGAGGTGGGCGCGCACGGCTATCTGCACGAAAACCCCATCGCTATGACCCCCAGCCAGGAAGAGGATGTTCTGGTCAAGTCGATCGAACTGATCAAGAACCTGACCGGGGCGGCCCCGCGTGGCTATGTGGCACCGTGGTGGGAAATGTCGGCCAACACCGCCGCCCTGCTGCTCAAGCACGGATTTACTTACGATCACAGCCAGGGGTACCGCGATTTCCAGCCCTTCTATGCCAAGGTTGGTGACAGCTGGAACACCATCGACTATTCCAAGACCGCCAAGGAATGGATGCACCCGCTGCGCCATGGCACCGAGATCGACCTCGTCGATATCGCCGCCAACTGGTATGTCGATGACCTGCCGCCGATGATGTTCATGAAAAAGGCACCCAACAGCCATGGCTTTGTAAACCCTCGTGATATTGAGGAGATGTGGCGCGATCAGTTTGATTGGGTCTACCGCGAGATGGATTATGCCGTCTTCGCCTTTACCATCCACCCCGATGTAGCAGGGCGTCCTCAGGTTCTGTTGATGCTGGAACGGCTGATCGAATACATCAGCAAGCATGCAGGCGTCGAATGGGCTCCGTTTGAGGATATTTGCAATGATTTCCGCAAACGCTATCCCTTTGGTGGCAAAGCCCGCCCGGAAGTGATCTGAACGGATTGGCCGGGGTGGCGCAGGCTGGCCCGGCCCCATCAAAGGGGCAATCCCATGTGCAACGCCTGCGGCAACCCTGCCGTTCCGGGCCACTGGACGGATGCCGGGGCCGCCACCCCCGGCGACCGCCTGCGCGCGCGGTTTCACCGCGTGGGCGTTCTGAACACAATTCTGCGGCCCTATGGCTTGACGGCGCATGATGGTGGGGTGGTGCCGGGCATTCAATTGTCGACGTTGTTCGGTGCTTCGGTCATGGTGCAAAATCTGGCCGAGGTCTGGGCCGAGGCGGAACGCCTGACCGGTCGCCCGATTGACCCGTTGGATGCACGGTATCTGAATGCGGTCTGACGACGGGCGGCTGCGGTTGACAGTGTTGGGTGGCTATCTGGGGTCTGGCAAAACCACATGGCTGCGTCATCAGTTGCATGCAGGCAGTTTTGGACCGCATGTTCATGTCATCGTCAACGAGGCGGCAGAAACCCCGGTGGATGATGCGCTGTTGGGGCAGGTTACGCTGCTGGCGGGGGGGTGCTGCTGCTGCGTGGGGCAGGGGGCGCTGATTGCGGCGCTGCGCCGGATTTGTGATGCCCGCAGCCAAATCGGCGCGGAGCGGATGGATGCGATCGTGCTGGAAACCAGTGGGCTGGCCGATCCGGGGGCGATCGTGGCCGCCATTCAGGGTGATCCGGTCTTGGTGAACCACATCCTGCTGGCGGAAACTTTGGTCGCGGTGGATGCGCTGCATGCGGTGTCGCAACTGACGACAGAGCCCTTGGGGCGGCGGCAGGTGGGCGCAGCGGATCGGCTGATCCTGACCAAGACCGATGCCTGCGCCCCTGCTGATCTGGCAGCCCTGCGCGCGACGCTGGCCATGCTGAACCCGGGGGCAGAGGTGACAGCGGCCACCTTGGGTGAGACCGTGGCCTTGCCCCTTTTGCCGATGGGCACCAAGGCCGCAACGCTACCCCCTTTGCCCGATGAAGATGGCCGCGGGCCCATCCTGCCCACCCAGGTGCTGGTCGGCCCGGATATCGACTGGTCGGCTTTTGCCCTGTGGCTGTCGGCCCTGCTGCATGCGCGCGGCAATGATCTGGTCCGGGTAAAAGGGGTGATCCGCACACCGGCAGGCCGTTTGTTGTTGCAAACCGTGCGACGTGTGGTTCAATCGCCCGAGATTTTGCCCGATCGGCCGGATCAGGGGCAGGATAACCGCATCGTCTTTATCGGGCGCGGGTATAGCCCTGCGGATCTGGATCGGTCCCTGCACCAGTTCCTGGGCCGCCCTCCGCCCGCCCCATCAGGTTAGGAACCCTGCTATGCCCTGCACCATTCGCCCCCTGCGCAGCACCGACGAAGCCGATTGGCGCCGGCTGTGGACAGGCTATCTGGCGTTTTACAACACAACGGTGCCCGAGGCGGTCTATGCCTCTACTTTTACGCGCCTTTTGGGCGATGACCCGCGCGATTTTACCTGCCTGGTTGCCGAACAGGATGGCCAGGTCATCGGCCTGACCCATTACCTGTCGCACCGCCATGCGTGGAAGGTCGAAGAGGTGATCTACCTGCAAGACCTGTATGTTGACCCCGAGGTGCGCGGCACCGGGGCCGGGCGCGCGCTGATCGAGGCAGTTTATGCCGTGGCCGATGCGGCGGGCACCCCTGCGGTCTATTGGTTGACCCAGGATTTCAACACGCAGGCGCGGCAATTGTATGATCGCATCGCGGCTGTCACGCCCTTTATCCGCTATAATCGCAAGCCTTAGGCGCGGGCCTTCCGGTAGCTGTCTTTCAGCGCGATCAGGTCGCCGTCAAAACGAAAGATGTCGCAGCCTTGCACATCCACCGTAGCACCGGCTTTGTCTGTGCCGACAAACCGCCACTCCGACACGCCCGTGTCACCCGCCACGTGGTGACTGTCTGCCGTCCATGCGGCCTGCGTAAACGCCTCGAACATCGCGGAATATGACGCGCGAACGGCATCGCGCCCGATGTGCCGCGTCCCTTCCGCCTGCCCCCCGGCAGAGGAGTGAAAGGCGCAGTCGACTGCCATGCAAGCCATCAGCCCCTCAACATCGCGTGCGTTCCACGCCGCCAGAAAGCGCACCAGAACGTCGCGGCGACGGTGGGCCGCGGCGTCATCGACCACCTCAACCTCGAGAAACGCCATGGGCGCGCCGGTGGCGTTGATCACATTATGCGATACGCCAACGCGGCGAGAATAGGGGATGCCTTGGGTCAAGGGGGCCTCGCGCCGAAGGCCACCGGCTTCTTCCAGACCCAGCACGCCATCAGTCAGCGGGACGATCACATAGTCATGGCCATGCACATGCCAACCCGTTTCCGCCCCGGTGGCAAAGCGCCATTCGGTGACCTTGAACCGCGCGTCGTCGATGTGCACCACAGGTTCTGCTGTGGGTGTGGTCATGGGACATTCTCCTGTAATTGGATGGGGGCGGGGTGGCGCCAGATCTGCATCGGACCAAGACGGACATGGGTAAAATCGCCCTCACGCCAGCAGCCCATACGTTCGGCCAAACGCAGGGACCGGCTATTTTCAGGGTCAATCAGGCTGATCGCGGTGGGCCAGTTTAGCGTGGCATAGGCATGATGGCGGGCGGCAAAGGCGGCTTCCAGCGCGATTCCGCGCCCTTCGGCAGGGGCCATCAGCACCCAACCCACCTCCGGCTCTGGCCAGCCTTCGGGATGCCATAGGCCCACATGCCCACAAAACGCGCCTGTCGCTTTTTCCTCGACGGCCCAAAAGCCAAAGCCGCGCAGAGCCCAATGGCCCAGATGGGCGGCCAGACCACGCCACGCAAGTTCACGCGGCACTGGCCCGCCGATAAACCTGGAACGGCTAGTGGCGTAGAAGGATGCGAAATCGTCAAAATCTGACTGCCGATACTCGCGCAAGATCAGCTGTTCGGTTTCAATCCGTGGAATGGTGATCGAAAAAGAGGACATATGCCGCCACGCTGGTGCTGTTCATGCCGAAGGCTAGCGGTGTCCCCCGCATCGGCACAAGTGCCAATCCAGCATATCAGATTGCGGCGCGCGCGCGAACGCGCTTTCGCGGGTTATAGCTGAGCCCCCAGGCCAGCAAGGCGCCAGGATGGCGTGTGTTCCGGCTGGAAGAGTCCTGATGCCGACCCGGTGTTCAACTGCGCTAGCGGCCTTTCCGTTTCGGCCGTTGGGGGACAAGATTCATTCAATGATGGCGATACAGTTGCAGCGCCTCGCGAGCCGCATGGCAGGCCGAGGCAGGCAAAGCGTGATGAAAAGGTGCGCAACTGCCTGCCTCCCAGCGCCCGCATCTCTTGAACTGTCAGACATGGGCCGCAACGTCGATACCCTCTGGTTTGTCGCAGCTGGTGTCACAGATGATTTCCCGCACGCAGGCCCTGCGGCGGCTGCCCGCGCCGCTGGCGGGGATCAACCTGCATTACGGACTGACCAACCACGTTGCCGA
>JANNNF010000066.1:0-11085 GCA_031398405.1 Rhodobacterales bacterium
GGCATCGTGGGCGCGGGCGTCCCAGTCGCTGCGCAAAACCACCCACTCACCTGCGTTGACTGGCCCGTGTATTGCCTCCCATTCCTGCACATGTTGCACGGTCAGCAGAAAATCGGGGTTGGCATTACACTCGCGCGAAAAATCGAGCACGTTGACCGGGGCCACCAGTCGCTGCACCGGCAGCGTATCCGTGTAGCCATCGGCATAATCCTTGCCCGTAATCCAATGGTGCGGCGCATCAAAATGAGTTCCCGAATGTTCGCCCACCTTTAGCCAATTCCACGCCCAGAACGGGCCGTCACTGTCATACTCGCTGATGCGGTGAATCTCGATTGCCGGGGTGTCCTTGGCAAAATCTGGCGGCAGCTTTAGCAACGGCGTCTCAGGCCCCAGAACGCCGGTGCAATCCACCACCTCAACCCCACCTCCGGCCAACATTCCTGCCAATTCGTTCAGCACATTTGCGCCCGTCATGACCATCTCTCCCGATTGAATTTGTATCTACGGATTCTCTACAGGTTCTTTACGCGTTCTCTACAGAATCAAGCTAGACAGATTTAAATGCATTTGCAAATATCCTGTGACATACGGGGATGATGATGCGGGCAGAGTTCGACGCAATCCTGATCGGAGCTGGTCACAACACCTTGGCCTGCGCGCTGCATTTAGCGGTAAAGGGATGGCGTGTCGGGGTCTTTGAAGGCGCGAATGTTCCTGGGGGTGCTGTCAAAACTGGCGAATACACGCTTCCCGGATTCCGACATGACTGGGGCGCGATGAACTTGTCCCTGTTCGCCGGCTCGCCGTTTATAAAGCAGCATGGCACCGAATTGGGCTTGCATGGATTGTCCTTCACCCCCGTCTCTCACCCCTTTGCAAGCGTGTTTCCGGATGGCCGCTGGTGCGGCGTAACCACTGACGTGGTTGAAACCACAGCGCGCATGGCCACGTTTTCTGATGTGGATGCAAAGACTTGGGGGGCGTTGCTGTCAAACTTCCCCGTTCGCGCCGAAACCATCTTCGGCCTGTTGGGCAGCCCAATGCGGGCAAAGCCACTTGCATATTTCATATTCAAAACGCTTCGCAACCTGGGTGTAGCAGGCAGCGCCGACATGGTCCGCTTCCTGCTGCAATCCCCGCGCGAATGGCTGACCGATACGTTCCAATCCCCGGAAATCGGCGCCATGCTCGGGGCCTGGGGGATGCACCTCGACTACGCCCCAGACATCGCCGGCGGCGGCTTGTTCCCCTACCTTGAAGGCATGGCGGCCCAATCTTTCGGCATGGCACTCGGGACCGGTGGGGCAGACACGATGATCACCGCCCTGACTGCCGCCATCAAGGCAAGGGGAGGCGTGGTGGAATGCGGCACCGCCGTCACCCGCATCCTGCAAGTCAGCGGAAAAGCCACTGGCATTGAGCTAGCGAGCGGTAGAATTATTCATGCCAACAATGCAGTTATCGCCGGAACCTCACCCAGCGCATTAACACGGCTGACCGGGGGAATGGCTCCGAAATTTGACGCCGCAATGACGCGTTTTACTCATGCGCCGGGTACCATGATGATCCATCTGGCGCTGGACAGCCTGCCAGACTGGGCTGCGGGCGATGAGTTGAAAGGCTTCGCTTACGTCCACATTGCCCCCAGTCTGGACCAGATGGCCCGCACGTACCAGCAGGCGCAAGCAGGGCTGCTGCCGGACGAACCGATCCTGGTGGTAGGCCAGCCCACGGCCTTTGATCCGACCCGCGCTCCGCCCGGCAAGCACACCCTATGGCTGCAAGTCCGAATGGCTCCCGGCATCATCAAGGGGGATGCGAAGGGGGAAATTCCCGCAACCGACTGGACCAACGCAGCGACGCCCTTTGCCAATCGTGCCCTGGATATCCTCGACGCCCACGCCCCTGGCATCCGCGCGAAGATCCTCGGGCAACATGTTGTAACGCCGCTGGATTTACAGGCTGACAATCCCAACCTCGTGGGCGGTGATCAACTTTGTGGCAGCCATCATCTGTCTCAACACTTCCTGTTTCGCCCCGCCCGCGGCCATGCCGATGGGTCTACCCCGATCCGGGGCCTGCACCTTACCGGGGCCGCCGTATGGCCCGGTGCGGGGACGGGTGCGGGGTCAGGATATCTGCTTGCCCGGCACCTTGCCGGAAACTGAAATGATAACAAAAACAACCAACCGGGAGACGACCATGCACCTGAACCGCCGCCACCTGCTCCAACTCTCTGCCGCAACGGCCACGCTGGGGATCACTGGCTTGCCTGCCCGCGCCCAAGCCATCGAAGAACTTGTAATTGCATACAACGTCCCCTTGCCAAGCTGGGACCCCACCGTTGGCCCCTCTGCCGTCAACCCCACCATCCAAGGTCTGTACCAGTCGGTTTTCGACCAGTTCATCCTGCAGCAACCCGACCTGAAACCCGCCCCCGGCCTGTTGACCGACTGGGGCTGGAACGATGACAAAACCAAGATCACCATGGCCGTGCGCGAGGGGGTGACCTGGCACGACGGCAGCCCCTTTACCGCCGAGGATGTAGCCTGGTCGCTGACCCGTGCGGCGGACGAAAAGACCGGCAACCCCATTCAATTTGTCTGGTCCACGCTTGCGAACGTAAAGGCCGAAGGCAATACCGTGACCGCCGATGTGGCGCGGTTTGAACCTACGATTTTCAAATGGATGTACTTCCTGACAGGTTATGTCCTGCCCAAAACATACTATGAAAAGGTCGGGGCAGAGGGATTTGAGGCAGCGCCCATCGGCACCGGCCCCTATATGGTTGAAAAATTTGAAAGAAACGCTTTTGTGCGGCTTAAGGCCAACGCAAATTACTGGGGCGGCAAGCCGGAATTTGACACTGTCACAATAAAATTCGTGACCGACGCTGCCGCCCGTGTGGCCGAGGTCGAGTCGGGCAATGCCCATGTCACGCTGGAAATGCCCTATGAGGAGTATGACCGGTTGAAGGCCACGCTTGGCGGGATCGCCACGCCGATCTCTGATATCGGCATGATTTTCCTCAATGATATCGAGGTTATGACCGACCCCAACGTCCGCAAAGCTGCAGCCCATGCGATCGATAAACAGACCATCATCGACCGGCTGCTGTCGGGCTATGGCGTGAAGATCGACACGCTGGAAACGCCGGAATATGATGCTTACGATGCCAGCATTTCCGTGCCTTACGATGAGGCCAAGGCGATTGAACTGCTGGCAGCGTCTGGCTACAGCGTTGAAAATCCTGTGAAGTTCAAGATCCAGACCACCAAGGGCTTCAAGCCCAAGGATTATGAAATGGTGCAGGCCATCGTCGGCCTTTGGCGCAAGGTGGGGATCGATGCCGAGATCGAGGTCTATGAGATCGCCAAACATTACGAGTTGCGCGGGGCCGACCAACTCGCCCCTGCGGCGTTCTATAACTGGGGAAATTCAGTGGGTGATCCGACCACCTCGACCGGCTTTGCCATGTTCGGGCCCTCACCACATTCGGTGTGGGACGGGCAGGATCTGATCGACATGATCGGCCCGCTGTGGGGCGAGGTGGATGAGGCCAAACGCATCGACGGCTGGAAGAAGGTTGACGCTTATGTTGCTGAAAACGCATTGGTAATTCCGCTGTTACAGTATGTGCAGCCGATCTTGCACGCGCCGGGCGTGGTGGTTGTGCCGCATGCCTCGGGTGCCCTGCTGCCGCATTTGATGAAGCGAGCGTAAGCCTGCTGAACGCGCCGGGGGTTTCACACCCCCGGACCCCCGTGGGATATTTCTGGACAGAAAATTGGGCCGCAGGTGTGGAAGGGTCAATGCAGTTTCTTCAAACCGTTCTTTTGCGGCTGATGACCACGGCTGTCACCCTGATCGGGGTGGCGGTCATCGTATTTTTCGTGATCCGGGTGGTGCCGGGCAACCCGATTGCCATGATGCTGCCACCGGGGGCGACGGAGGCGGATGTCGCGCGGTTAAGTGCTTTGTATGGGTTGGATAAATCCATTCCGACGCAGTTTTTAATTTGGGTTCAGGGGGTGCTGGCGGGGGATTTTGGAACCTCTATCACCTCGCGTCAGCCGGTGCTGGAACTGGTGCTGGGCCGCTTGCCGGCCACGCTGGAGCTGTCGGTAATGGCGCTGTGCATGGCGATTGTTATGGGCGGGATCGCTGCACTGGTGGGCACCTTGTTGCGCGACACCAAAGGTGAGGCTGCGATTGATGTGGCGAATGGAATGGCTCTATCGGTGCCGGATTTCCTGTGGGGGTTGGCGCTGATTTTGCTTTTCGGGGTGCTGGTGCCGGTGTTCCATATCTCGGGCCGGGTGACGCCTTCGCTGGAGCTGCCGTTTGTCACCAACTTCTATCTGGTTGAGGCACTCTTGCGCCTTCGCTTTGACCTCGCGCGCGATATTGCCGGTCACATGCTGCTGCCAGCGGTAGCCCTGGCGCTGCCTCTGGCGGCGATCATCGGGCAGTTGCTGAAGCAAAGCCTGAAGGAAACCATGCACTTAGACTATGTGACGCTGGCCCGCACCAAGGGTTACTCCGAAACCCACGTGATTATCCGCGAGGCGCTGCCGAATGCGATTTTGCCTACCCTGACGTTGGTGGGGGTGCAGTTCACCTTTCTGATTGGCGGCACGGTGATCATCGAACGACTGTTTTCCTATGAAGGCTTGGGAAATATGGCGATTGATGCCGTGATCAACCGGGATTTGCCGTTGATTCAAGGAATTGTGATCCTGTTTGCGGTGATTTTCACCGGGGTGAACCTGATGGTGGATTTGTGCTATGCAGCCCTGAACCCGAGGTTGCGGCATGGCTGAGGGGCGGTCCTTGATCCGTCGCCACGCCGGCGCGCGGCTGTGGTTGTCATCTTTGTGGCTGGGACTTTTGGTGCTGGCCGCCGTTTTGGCACCGTGGATTGCACCACAAGACCCGTTGGCGCAGGACTTGTTTCTTGGCCGTTTGCCCCCCTTCTGGGTAGCGGGCGCGGAGCCGGGATTTTATCTGGGTACCGACAGTTTGGGCCGCGATGTGCTGTCGCGGCTGTTATATGGGGCTCGGTTGGCGCTGATTGTAGCTCTGTTGGCGGGAAGTATTACGGCGGCGGTGGGGGCGACCTTGGGCCTTCTGGCCGGGTTTTTGCGCGGTTGGGTTGATCTGGTGATCAGCCGGTTCATCGACATCTGGATGGCCTTTCCGCCTGTGCTGTTTTCCATCCTGCTGATTGCCGTGTTGGGGCCGGGCTTGAGTTCAATCATCATCGCCATCGTGGTCATTGACTGGACCCGTTTTGCCCGCGTGGTGCGGGCCGAGGCGATGGCGCAAGGGGCGATGGACTATGTGGCATCGGCGCGGGTAGCGGGGCGGGGGCGATTGTCCACCATGGTGGTCGAAATTCTGCCCAACGTGCTGCCGACCGTGCTGGTGCTGCTCACCTTGGAAATGGGGATTGCGGTGATTGTCGAGGCGATTTTGTCCTTCGTGAACCTGTCAATATCAACCGACGACCCGACGTGGGGCGGCATGATCGCCGAAGGGCGCACCAGTGTTCATCAGGCCTGGTGGGTGCTGGTAGTGCCGCTGATCACGCTGTTTCTGACCGTGCTTGCGTTCAGCCAGTTGGGCGAGGGGCTGAAAGACCGTTTCGATCCGGTGCTGCGATGACCTTTTTACGAATCGTCGACCTGTCGGTGCGGATCAAGGGCGGGCCGCGCCTGCTGCGGTCGGTGTCGCTGTCAGTGGCCGCAGGTGAAGTACGGGGGCTGGTCGGTGAAAGCGGGGCGGGCAAGTCGATGATCGGCAAGGCGGTGCTGGGCACCCTGCCCCGGTCGGTTGAAGTGGTGGCGGGCGAGATCTGGCTTGGCGGGGTGGATCTGCTGACGATGGCCCCCGCCGCACGGCGGCGCATGATCGGGGCGGTGGCGGCGCTGATCCCGCAAGACCCGCTGACTGCGCTGAACCCGTCGCGCCGCATCGGAGGGCAGATTACCGACCGCCTGGTGGATATTCTGGGCTGGACCCGGGAACGCGCCGAGGGACGGGCGCGGGATTTGCTGGCTGAGGTGGGGATCGACACCGCCGAGCGGGTGTTGCGGGCTTATCCGCATGAACTGTCGGGCGGGATGCGGCAGCGCATCCTGATCGCGTCGGCCTTTGCCGCCGAACCCAAGCTGATCGTTGCGGATGAACCGACGACCGCGCTGGATGTGACGGTGCAAAAGCAGATACTGCGGCTGATCGCCGACCTGCAGGCACGGCATGGCACCGCGCTGCTGTTCGTAACGCATGATCTGGGGGTGGTGTCCAAGGTGTGCCAGTCGCTGTCGGTGCTGTATGGCGGGCTGGTGGTGGAAGATACCACTGTGCGGCCGTTCTTTGCAGGCCCGGCACATCCGTATTCGCGCGCGCTGCTGGCCGCGACGCCAAAATACACTGACCCCGAAGGATCGCTGACCCCGGTGCCAGAGGCTGTCATCGCGGACGTGCAGGCGCAGGTCGCGGCGGCGGATGGGGGCTGGCATGGCTGATCTGTACCGCGTGCGCGCCCTGACCTTGTCGCTGGCCGACATGACCCGCAAGCCGTTGTTGGGTGCTGCGCCAAGGATTGAGATTTTGCGGGGGTTGAGTTTCGATATCGCAAAAGGGGGGATTGTCGGGATTGTCGGCGGGTCAGGGTCGGGGAAATCGACGCTGGGGCGGGCTTTGGTGCGGCTGCTGGAACCTTCGGGCGGATCTGTTGAATTTGCCGGACGCGATATTACCCACCTGACGGATGCGGAATTGCGACCCTTGCGGCGGCGGTTCCAGATGATCTTTCAAGACCCGATGTCGTCGCTGAACCCGCGTCACAGCGTCGGGGCAATCATCGCCAACCCATTGGCGCTGCACGGGTTTGACAGGGTGCGGGCGCGGGCTTTGGAGGCGCTGGATCAGGTCGGCCTGCCCCGCCATTTTGCGCAACGCTACCCGCATGAATTGTCAGGCGGGCAGCGGCAAAGGGTGGGCATCGCCCGGGCGATTGCAATGGAGCCGGACTTCATTCTGGCCGATGAGATCGTGTCGGGGCTGGACGTATCGTCCCAAGCGCAGGTGTTGCGGTTGCTGGAGCGGCTGGTGGCGGAGCTTGGTCTGACTCTGGCGTTCATCAGCCATGATCTGAGCGTGATCCGGCGGCTCTGCAACCGGGTCATCGTGCTGCATCAGGGCCAGATCGTCGAGGATGCCCCGGTGGCGCAGGTGTTCGACGAGCCGGTTGCGGCATACACGCGGGAATTGCTGGCGGCGATTCCGTTGCCGGACCCGGATCAGGTCTGGGTTTGACGAGGTGGAGTTTGAGGCTGGTCACCGGGGGCCAGCCCCCGGACCCCCGGGATATTTTCAGACAGAAAATAAGTCTTGGCGGCGTAGGAGGTAGATATCCATGATCCAGCCATGTGCAGCGCGGGCGGTTGCGCGGGTTTGCAAAATGGTGGGCGTAACATCGGCCAGAGGGCCAGAGAGAATAATCTGTTCCGGCATCCCCACATAGGCACCCCACCAGATCGTCACGCCTTGTGGGGCGATAGTCTGGAACGAACATTCCCCGTCCAACATCACCGCCAGCGTATCCACCCCATGCGGCCAGCCATGGTCGCGCAATTGGCGGCCCGTGGTGATTAGAACGGGAGCCGCAAGGTCGTTCAGCGGGATGGCATGAGCCGCCGTCAGCACCTGCAACGATGTAACTCCGGGGATCACTGTGATCTGCGGCGCAGGGGTCAGGCGGGCTGCAATGCGCAGCGTGCTGTCGTATAGCGACGGGTCGCCCCAGACCAGCAGCGCCACCTTATGTGATGTGGGATGTTCCGAGATGGCGCTGGCCCAGACAGCGGCAATCGCACCGTGCCAGTCGTTGACGCGCGCGATGTAGTCGGGCGTGGCGGGGTCGCGGGTGGGCAGGTCGAATTCGGCCACAGGCACCGGACGGGTCAGAACATCGGCACAGATCCGGAGGCGCAGGTCCGCAAGGTCGGCCTTGCCCTCCCCCTTGCGCGGGATCAAGATCAGGTCCGCGGAGTTCAACGCTTTTATCGCCTGCAGCGTCAAGTGGTCCGGGTTGCCAGTGCCGATGCCGATCAGAAAAAGGTGCATGGGGATTCCTATGGGTGGCCGGGGCGGAAATTATCACGCTCGGCCACCGATTTACAGGGTGCTGCGCTGCCACAATGCGCCTGCAACCCAGCCAAGGCACAGCCAGACCATCAGCCCCACGCCAAGCACATTGGCTGAAAATGCTGCGGCCACCTCAGGCGGGGCGACGCCGGAATAGGCGTCAATTTGCGGCGCGCCGATCAGATGGGGGGCGGCCAGCAGAATCGCCGCCAGCAAGATCGCCCAAGGCTTGCGCCCATAGCCGATCAGCGCGAGAGCCGACGCCGTGGCAGCCACAGTGCCCCACCACCACAGTTGCCGCGCGCCCAGGTCCGCCGCAATCGTACCCGGCAATTCAGGGGCCAGACCCATGGCCGGGGCCATCTGAAAACTGGCAAATCCCGCCAATCCCCAAAGCATGCCTTCAGCAGCGCCGATTTTAGGACCAAACGATTCAGCCAGACCAAAGCCCGCCACCAAAATCAGCGCATAGGCAGAATACACCAGAACGGTGAACAGTACGGTATAGGCGTTGCGGGTCATATCCGACGGAGAGGGGCCATGCGCGTGCGCCTCATGCGCCAGACCATCGGCATGTTGCCCGGGGTTGGCGTGGTCATGTGCAGATTCGGGCGCAGGGTCGGGCGCAGAGGAGGCGGTCTCAGACGCAGAGCCAGACGAAAAGTGCGTCACCGCACCTGTTTCGTATAATTCGCCCAGAAGAACATACTTCTGCACAAACGCGAAATGCAGCAAGGCCGCAAGCAGCCCCACTGCACAACCAGCGAACAGCGCGCTGGTCAACATACGTTGGATCATCGTGTCAGTGGCAGGGAAAGCCGGTTGCGTGGCGCAGGTCATGGGCGGCGTCGTGCAGCGCTGCGGATTGAGCGTGGCCTGCCGCAATCAGCACGCCAAGACCCAGCACCGCCACAAACAGCACTGACGCAAGCGTTGCGGTCAGGGTGGCCGGGGCTTTGGTCGTCGAAATCGTCGTCATCGTCATTCTCCTTGCCGTCACACCCGACGGCATCGTGTTTCACCTGTGCAAGGCCGGTCTCCTGGCTTGCGGGTCACGGCGGACTTTTGCCTTCCCATCCCCAACCAGGAACAGTGGCCGAATGAAAGCCCGCTCGCCGCTGACAGTCGCGGGGGCGGCTGAGGTTTTGAGCGCCCAACAAGTGGGTCCGCCCGTTCCCCATTCCCGTTTCAGTTCCTGCGCTTTGCACAACATGGAACACCTTGCGCCTTGATTTGCGCATGACGGGGGGCAACGGTCAAGGCGATAAGCGGCGGATATGGGCGGATTGCGACGCCGGGCGTGGTTCTTGCGGCAGGGGGGCTATCGGCAAGCTGAAATGGTTTCAGTCCAGCCTGGACATTTGGGCCATTGTGAAGGCTGAGTTTAACCCGGAATGCGGGCTATGGCTTTGGTCCGCAAGGGGCCCAAGAGGCGGGCATCCGGGAATGTGCCATCGGGCGAGGCCGCATAAAGCTGGGTAAACCGGATCAGGTCGGGCAGGTCGGCTTCGGTCAGATCGCCGAACAGATAGGCCACTTTGCCGGTATCACGCACCGACAGGGCTGATGGGCGGGGGCAGCCGGACAGGCAGTCAACCTCTTGAACCTCGGCGGTACTTCCAGCGTCGATCAATGCGGCCGCCAATGTGGTGGCAAACCCGCCGCGTCCCAGATCGCAACTGGTGCACAGCGTCAGCTTCATGCCAGCGGGCCGTACAGGATCAGCGCGGGCGTTGTGCTGGACGCGCCTTCAAGACTGGCGGCGAGGCCAGCGATGGTGGTGCGGGTCAGGGTTTGTTCGGGGTGGCTGACCGCCTCGGCCAGCATCGCGGGCGTATCGGCGGGCAAGCCATGCGCTATCAGCGCGGCGGCAAGGGCAGGGAACGTCCGCTTGCCCATGAACACCACAGTGGTCGCGGCAGGGTCGGCCAAGGCGGGCCAGTTCAGCCCTTCGGGCAAGCCGCCCGTCACATCGGCCCCGGTGATGAACTGCACCCGCCGCGCGGTCAGACGGCGCGTCAGCGGAATGCCCGCCGCCGCCGCCGCCGCCGAGGCCGAGGTCACGCCGGGGATGACTTCATAGCCGATCCCCGCTGCGTCCAGTGCGGTTGTTTCCTCCTCCAACCGGCCAAAGAGCCCGCAATCGCCAGATTTCAGCCGCACCACTTTTGCGCCGGTCTGCGCATAATCCACCAGCAACCGGCTTACGTGATCTTGCTTGGGCGAGGGCCGCCCTGCCCGCTTGCCCACCCCCACAAGGTCCGCCCCCACCCGCGCATGGGTCAGGATCGGACCCGAGGACAAGTCGTCAAACAACACAGCATCGGCCGTTTGCAGCCGGTTGACCGCCTTCAGCGTCAGCAATTCCGGATCGCCAGGGCCGGAGGAGACGAAGGACACGAAACCAGTCATGGGGCCTCTGCGATCAGGTGAAAGAAGGTGCCAGTGCTGCGACCGCCCATGGATTGCAACCGGGTCGATCCGGTTTCCGCGACAGCCGCCCCGTTGGCATCGGTCACATGGGCAAGGGCTGCATCGGGTTGGTCAGTGATGCTGGCATAGTGAAACTCGTGCCCCATCAGGGTGCCGGACGCATGGCCAGGGATCGGGGCCAGTAACTGCGCGCGTCTGTAGCCAAGGTGCATCTTGCGTTTGGCAAAGCTGGTGACAAGGCCCAGCAACCCCGCCATGGGGTGCGACACGCCCTGCGCATCAATCAACGCGGCCCCCATAGCCATGTAGCCCCCACACTCGCCATGCACGGGGCGGGTGCGCGCGAAATCCGCCAACCCAGAGCGGAACTTATGCGCCCCTGCCAGCCGCCCTGCATGAAGTTCAGGATAGCCGCCGGGCAGCCAGACTGCCCCTGCTGACGGGTCTGGGGCCTGATCTTCAAGTGGGGAAAACGGCAAGATGGTGGCCCCCGCCTTG
>JANNNF010000071.1:0-4208 GCA_031398405.1 Rhodobacterales bacterium
GAGGATGGCTATACCTCGCTCAAGGTTTTTATGACTTATGAGGGGCTGCGGCTGCGCGATGATGAAATTCTGGCGACACTGGATGCCGCCCGTTCCTCTGGCGCTTTGGTTATGGTGCATTGCGAGAACGAAGACGCGATCCGCTTTCTGATCGGCAAACATGAGGCGGCGGGGACCGTAGCCCCCAGCGCGCATGCTACCACGCGCCCCATTGCGGCGGAACGTGAGGCCACGCATCGCGCGCTGTCGCTGGCGGACATCGTCGATGTGCCGATCGTCATCGTGCATGTGTCCAACCGCGAAGCGATGGAAGAGATTGACCGCGCCCGCAAGCGTGGCACGAAAGTAGTGGGCGAAACGTGCCCGCAATATCTGATGTTGACCGCCGATGATCTGGACCGAGAGGGCTGGGAGGGCGCGAAGTATGTCTGCTCGCCGCCGCCACGCGACGAGGCCAGCAAAGCCGCCTGCTGGCAGGGGCTGGAGCAGGGCATCTTCGATCTTTACTCCTCGGATCACTGCCCGTTTCGATTTGACGATGCCGAAGGGAAATTGAACAGCAAGGGAAAGACCAGTTTCCGTTGGATTCCCAACGGCATACCGGGGGTCGAGACGCGTCTGCCTATTCTGTTTTCGGAAGGGGTGATGAAAGGTCGCATCGACCTGCCCCGCTTTGCCGCGCTTACCGCGACCAACCATGCAAAGCTCTATGGGCTTTACCCGCAAAAAGGCACGATTGCTGTGGGCTCTGACGCCGACCTTACTTTGTGGGATCCGAGAGAGACGCGCACCATTCGCAACGCCGATTTGCACCACGGTGCGGATTACACGCCCTATGAGGGATTGAAAGTGCAAGGGTGGCCGGTGACGGTCATCCTGCGCGGTGCGGTGGCCGTCGAACACGGTGCCCTGAAGGTGACAACAGGCACTGGCCGCTATCTGCGCCGCAAACGCAGCCCCGGTGGTGTGCAGGTCGCAGGTTAAGGATCGGGGTCACGCGCCCGAGGGACACCTGTGCCGTGCAGACCGAAGGCGCGCACTGGCAAGCGGACAGACCTGGTTTCGCGGCGATTGAAGCTTATAGTGACCCCGACAGTATTTTCTTGAAAAACCAAGGCAGAGGGAAGCTTTTCGATGACGGAACGCCGCTTTGTCCAGTGCGATGTCTTTGCTGACGTTCCCCTGATGGGGAATGGTTTGGCGGTCGTCGTGGATGGCGCGGCTTTGGATGAGAGGTCGATGCAGGCGTGTGCCGCCTGGACGAACCTTTCTGAAACGACGTTTCTGATGCCCCCGACGCACCCCGATGCCGACTACAAGCTGCGCATCTTTACCCCAACACGCGAGTTGGCCTTTGCAGGGCACCCGACCCTTGGCAGCGCTGCGGCCTGGTTGCACACAGGGGGCGCGCCGAAGCGCCACCAAACCGTGGTTCAAGAGTGCAACATCGGCAACGTCGTGATTGACCTGAGCGGTGATCTGCCGGGCTTTGTCGCGCCACCCACGCGGCAGACCGGCATGAGCCCGGAGGTGCAAACCCGTATCATGGCCGCGCTGGACATCGATCAGACGCTGCTGGCTTCGGCCGTGGTTCTGGACAATGGATCGGTCTGGCATCTGCTGGAATTGCAGACCGCTGCCACCGTGTTGCAGGTCAACGCAGCCGCTGTCGTCGCTTTGCCCGACATGGGGATTGGTCTGCTGGGGCGCAGCCTGCCCGGTGCGGCAAGCCAGTATGACATTCGGATGCTGTCCGCGCGCAGCCCGCGCAACGAGGACCCGATTACCGGGTCGCTCAACGCGGCGGTTGGCATGTGGTTGTTGGGTCAGGGCCGGTTGAATGGCCCGACGATCATGGCTCAAGGGGTCAAGGTCGGGCGGAACGGGCGCGTGCATGTGCTGCCGGGCCCGGTTGGGTCGGGTCAGGTTCTGGTTGCCGGACGCACGCATATTCTGATCGAAGGCAAGGTATGGCTGTAAATCCTCGACGCGTTTCAGATCGAGCGGATCGCACCGCCGTCCACGCGCAGCCTGCTGCCTGTGACATAGGACGCGGGCTCGGAGGCCAGAAACACCACCATTGCCGCAAATTCCTCGGGCCGACCATAGCGTCCCGCTGGAATAGTTGCGGCCGAGGCCTGCTGCACGGCTTCGACCGTGCTGCCCGTGCGGTTGGCCGCCGCTGCATCCAGCTCCGCCACGCGGCTGGTTTGGATGCGACCGGGCATCACGATGTTCACGGTCACACCGTCTGCGGCGACCTCGGCGGCCAGCGTCTTGGACCAGCCCACGACCGCCGCCCTGATGCCGTTTGACAAGGCAAGATTGGGGATCGGCTGTTCGACACCCGACGACGCGATGGTGATGATACGGCCCCATTTGCGCGTGCGCATGCCGGGCAGCAAGCGGCCCGTCAGGTGAAACAGATTGGCCGCCATCGCCTCGAACTGCATCAACCAATCGACACGCGCCGCCGCCGCAGCAGCACCCGGTGCAGGGCCGCCAGAGTTGTTGACCAAGATATCGACCCCGCCACCGGCCAGAACCGCGTCGATCAAGGCGTCAATCGAGGCAAGATCCGTCAGGTCTGCCGAAAGCGCGGTCAGGCCGGGCGCATCGCCGGACCAGGCCCGAATTGCGTCGGCCTTGCGTGCAACAGCGATCACGTCAACACCCTCGGCCAGCAGGCCTTCGGCCACCGCGCGCCCCAGACCACGGCTGGCACCCATGACCAATGCCCGTTTGCCGCCTATCTTCAGATCCATCAGTTCAATTCCTTCAGCCGTTTTTCCTGCCGCTGGATCAGACGTTCGATCTCGGCAATCGTGTTTGCAGTCAGCGCGCCACCGGGGCGGCGCAGGGCGGCATTGGCGATGATGCCCCGGCGGGCCATGGTGTATTTGCGCACCGCCAAGCCGATGTTTGGCTGTTGTTCATAGCGCGCCAACGGCAGGTAGGCATCGAACAAATCCTGCGCGCGGTCGGGTTGACCGGCCTGCATATGCCGCACCACGTCAACCATCATTTCGGGATAGGCAAAGCCCGTCATCGCGCCATCGGCACCGCGCGCCATTTCTTCGGGCAGGAACATGCCACCATTGCCGCACAGGATTGAGATACGGCGTTTCAGAAACCCCTCGGCCCGCAAGGCAGAAATCTTGTCCAGCCCCGGCCAATCCTCGTGTTTCAGGCAAACGCAGCTTGGCAAATCCGCCACGATGCGGCGGATCACCGGGACCGACATCTGCACGTTGGTCACCAAAGGGAAATCTTGCAGAACAAACGGCACATCGCCGATAAAGCCCGCCGCCTGATGATAATATCCCACGATCTGATCATCGGTGCGCAGTGCCGAAGGGGGTGCGATCATCACCCCCGCGGCACCATCATCCATCACCATCTGCGTCAAGGCGGCCATCTGCGCAAAGCCGGGTGCCGAGACGCCCACCACCACCGGAACCCGGCCCGCCACGCGCTGCAATATCCTGCCCACAATCAGCCGGGATTCCTCGATCGTCAGCTTTTGCGACTCGCCCATCATGCCCAGAACGGTCAGGCCCGTGGCGCCTGCGGACAAATAGAAATCCACCATCCGATCCGTGCTTTCCAGATCGAGCGTGCCATCGGCTTGAAAGGGGGTTACGGCAATGACGTAAACGCCATTGGCAGTTTCATCTATTTTTATCAATAGTTTATCCTTTCTTCTTGTTATAGGCGCGCGCCAATGCAACCCGCCCGATGGCCATTGCCGCCGCCGCTTCGCACGGCTCGACCACCGGGCGGCCAAGGGCATCGGACAGATCGGCGCGAAAACGGGTCATTCCGGCGCAGCCAAGGATCAGAACCTCGGCGCCATGCGCGTCGCGCAACTGCGTGCCCACCTCGCGCAGGCGGGCAAAGGTTCGGTTGTGGTCAGTCAGGTCGGCCACGCCAAGTTCCAATGGCAGGTCGGCGGCCAGTCGGTCCATCACCCCCATCGCCCCCAGCATCCGCATATGGCGTGGGACCGAGCGCGACAGGATTGAAAAGATGCCAAACCGCTGACCCATGGTCATGGCGGTCAGGATCGCGCTTTCGGCGATGCCCAACACCGGGCAGCGGCTTTGTTCGCGCAACGCGGCAAGGCCCGGATCGGAAAAGCAGGCCACCACAAAGGCCGAGCGTCCACGCCGAGCCGGTCGAGCGCGGCGACCTCCTCCGGCGTCGTC
>JANNNF010000079.1:0-1659 GCA_031398405.1 Rhodobacterales bacterium
TGGATTGTCGATTTTCCGATGTATGAGAAGACCGACGAGGGCAAGATCGACTTCAGCCACAACCCGTTTTCCATGCCGCAGGGCGGGATGGAGGCGTTGAATGGCGATCCGTTGCAGGTTTACGCGTACCAGTATGATCTGGCCTGCAATGGCTATGAATTGATTTCCGGCGGCATCCGCAACCACAAGCCTGAGATCATGTTCAAGGCGTTCGAGTTGGCGGGGTATCCGAATTCAGAAGTCGAAAAGCGGTTTGGCGGCATGGTCAAAGCGTTCAAATATGGCGCACCTCCGCATGGCGGTTGCGCGGCGGGGATTGACCGGATCGTGATGCTGCTGGCCGATGAGGCCAACATCCGCGAGGTGATCATGTTCCCGATGAACCAGCGCGCCGAAGACCTGTTGATGGGGGCGCCGAATGAGCCGCTGGCCAAGCAACTGCGCGAGTTGAACATCCGGGTGGTGCCGAAGGAGGCCTGATGTACGCGGCATCCGTTCCGGTGTTTCGACATTATCTGGGCCGGATGGCCGGGATGGTGGAACTGGCCGGGCGCGATGTCATGGGCGCACGGATTGGCGATGCCTTTCCCGCAGGCCAGCAGTTTGGCACAGCGGCGGGCTTTGCGGTGCGGGTGGCGTGCCCGCTTGCAGGGCGCGAAGTGCCCGATTTACCGACCGCGCTTGGGCCAAGGCTGGCGGTGGCGCGGGCGACGCTGGGGGCGATGAAACCTGCGGAGTTTGCCGGCGCGGGCGAGCGGATCATCCGGCACCGGGCCGGGTTTGCTGAACTGGAGCAGACGGGGGCAGATTTTCTGTATCTGTATGGCCTGCCGAATTTTTTCTTTCATCTGACCATGGGGTATGCAGCGTTGCGCGCAGCGGGCGTGGCGTTGGGCAAGGCGGATTTTGACGGGATGCACAGCTATCCGGCGGATTTCAGCTTTCCCGACACCTGAGGTATGGGGGAACCCGCCTGTTGCCGGATTCGTCAAGTGATTGCGGCGCCGATTTGTCCTAGACTCTGGCTTGAATGACGCATGGAGCCTTCGATGACCGACACCAGCGCAGCTTTCCGGTTTGGCTATGGTCTGCCCTTGCCGCAGGGTGCCCCCACGACGCCGCAAGCGATGATGGCGGCGTTGCGTGGGCCCGATCTGGCGTCACAAGCGCATCCGGGGGGCGGCGGGATCGAGGTGGTGCGACCCTTGGTGCTGGCGGCGCGTGAAGCGCGGATTGCCAACAAGAAAAACCCCGGCCTGCCAGGGGGTGCCAAGGCCCAACAGCGCACTTTGCGGGCGACTTATGCGGTTGCCGATGTGTTCATGCGGGCCACCTTTGCGCGGGCACTGGATGCACCGGATGGATTGCGCGAACGGCTTTCCGCATTCTGGAGCGACCATTTCACCACGGCAACGCGCGGCCGGTTTGACCGTGCCCTGCATGGAGCGATGGTCGAGGATGCGATCCGGCCCAATCTGACGGCTACGTTCGGCACGATGTTGCAGGCAGTCACGTTGCACCCGGCGATGTTGCTGTATCTGGATCAAGACACATCCATCGGGCCGAATTCGACCCGTGGCAAGAAGCGTAGCAAGGGGTTGAACGAAAACCTCGCGCGGGAATTGATGGAACTGCACACTCTGGGCGTAGGGGCAGGCT
>JANNNF010000174.1:0-16580 GCA_031398405.1 Rhodobacterales bacterium
GCGGCATCGGCATCCGGGATCAGGCCGGGGCCGGTGGCGAGGGGGATGGCGTGGACCCCCTGCATATCGAGCCACATTTTATGATTGAAATACCACGGCGTTGGCAGGATCACCGCATCGCCCGCCCCAGCAAGGGTGGACATCACGGCTGTGAACGCCTGATTGCAGCCTTGGGTGATGGCGACCTGGTCTGGCGCGATGGAACCACCGTAGCTGGCAGACCATTGGCCTGCCACCTCGGCTCGGAGTGCCGGGTTGCCCAGGACCGGGCCATAGAGGTGGGCTGCAGGGTCGTTCAACGCGGCCTCTGCCAAGGCTTGGCGCAGGGGCAGTGGCGGGCTGTCTACGGGGGCGGCTTGGCTTACATTGATCAGGGGACGATGCGGCGGGAACACCACGCCGTCTAGCCAGCGCCGCGCCTCCATCACCGGGGGGGGATCGGTGGCGCGCATCGCGGGGTTAAGAGGCAGCAGCATCGCTTTTCGCCTTTTCGGGCTTTAGAGTTTGCGTCGAGAATCCGTAGAAGAACCCGCAGAGGATCTGTAGATGCAGCGGGTGGGTCAGTCTTTGCCGCGCATCGGCTGCACATATTGCAGCGCCATGTCCCACGGAAAGAAAATCCAGGTGTCCTGACTGACCTCGGTGATAAAGGTATCGACCATCGGACGGCCCGAGGGTTTGGCATAGACAGTGGCGAAATGGGCGTTCGGGTAAAGCTTGCGGACCAGTTCCAGCGTGCGGCCCGAATCCACCAGATCATCGACAATCAGGATGCCGGTGCCGTCGCCCATCAGGTCGGCCTGCGGGGCCTTGATCACCACTGGTTCGGTCTGGGATTGATGGTTGTAGCTGCGCACTGAAATGGTATCGACGACACGTATGTCGAGCTCGCGGCTGACCACGGCCGCCGGGACCATGCCACCGCGCGTGACCCCAACCACGGCCTTCCACGCACCGTCATCCGGCCCCTTGCCGTCGAGCCGCCACGCGAGCGCGCGGGCATCGCGGTGGATCTGGTCCCATGAGACGTGGAAGCCTTTTTCATGCGGCAGGCGGTCGTTCATGGGTGTGCTCCTGTGGTTGGGGTCGGGCGGGGGCCAGCCCCCGCACCCCCGGGATATTTAGGGACAGAAAATATGAAGGTCAGTCATTGCAGGGCGACTTTGACGCCGAGCAGGGCGAGCAGGCCGCCGAAGCTGCGGTCGATGATGGTTTTGAGGCTGATGTAGCCGGAGCGGGTTTTTTCCAGCGAGAAGATGCGGGCGACAAGGGTATTCCAGATCGTTTCATTGCAGAACACGAGGGCGAGCAGGGCGGCGTAGACCCATGGGGCTGTGCCTTGGGGCACGGTGCCAAGGAAGATCGCGGAAAACATCACGGCGGGTTTCGGGTTGGCAAGCTGGGTGAACAGGCCAAGGCGGAAGGCCGAGGCCCCCGAGCGGGGCACCGGGTGCGTGTCGGTGGTGTCAAACGGTTGGGACGCCCCGCGCCACAGTGTGATGCCCATCCAGACAAGGTATGCGCCACCGCCGATCTTGAGCAGCCACAACAGGGCGGGGGCGGCGGCGAACAGGATGTTCAGGCCGAACATTGCGGCTGCGGCCCAAAAGACGGCGCCGGCCCCGATGCCTGCGGCGAGCATTGCCCCGGTGCGGAAGCCTTCGGTCAGGCCGGTGCGCGCCGACATCAACACGGCCGGGCCGGGCGATACGGCGGCGAACAACGACAGCAGGGCAAACGCGAGGAAGGCGGTCAGGGTCATTGAGCGGTTTCCTTGCGCCCCGTCACGACGTCGATATCGGGGGCGTCCACTGCCTTCATGCCCACAACGTGGTAGCCCGCATCGACATGCAGGTTTTCGCCGGTGGTGCCGGAGCCAAGATCGGAGAGCAGGTAGAGGGCGGCTTTGCCGACTTCTTCTTGTGTGACATTGCGGCGCAGGGGGGAGTTCAGTTCGTTCCACTTCATGATATAGCGGAAGTCGCCGATGCCGGAGGCGGCCAGGGTCTTGATCGGACCTGCAGAAATCGCGTTGACCCGGATTCCATCTTTGCCAAGGTCTTCGGCGAGGTATTTCACGCTTGCCTCCAGCCCCGCTTTGGCGATGCCCATCACGTTGTAATGCGGCATGACCTTTTCAGCGCCGTAATAGGTCAGGGTCAGAAGGCTGCCACCATCGGGCATCATCGCACAGGCGCGTTGGCAAACGGCGGTGAAGGAGTAAACGGATATATCCATTGTCATATTGAAATTGGCGCGGGTGGTGTCGACGTACCGGCCCCGGAGTTCGTTCTTGTCGGAAAAGCCGATGGCGTGGACGAGGAAATCGATTTTGCCCCACAAGGCCTTCAGATGCGCGAACAGCGCGTCCATCGAGGCCTCGTCCGTCACATCACACTCGACAAATTCTTCCATGCCGATGGAGGCGGCCAGGGGTTGCACGCGTTTTTTCAGCGCCTCGCCCTGATAAGAAAACGCCATCTCTGCGCCATGGGCGGCCAGTTGCTGGGCGATGCCCCAGGCGATGGATTTGTCATTGGCGAGCCCCATGATAAGGCCGCGCTTTCCCGCCATCAGTGCCGTTGACATTCCGTTCCCCTCGCCCACCCTTAGCCTTGATCAAGACGTGTAGGCGATTGGGAGCGCTGCTTCAAGAGTGGGGCGGTTGCGGGAAAAAGAAGGACGGGGAATGGACAGGTCAGGGATATTTGCCGGGGATGACCCTTTTGTGATTGCGCAACGCTGGCTGGCCGAGGCGGAGCCAGTGGAACCCAACGATCCCAACGCGATTGCGCTGGGGACGGTGGACACAGGCGGCATGCCCAATGTGCGGATGGTATTGCTGAAGGATATCGAAGCCGATGCCTTCGTGTTTTATACCAACTATGGGTCGGCGAAGGGGCGGGAGATCGAGGCAAGCGGCAAGGCCGCGTTTGTGCTGCACTGGAAATCGCTGCGCCGCCAGATCCGGGTGCGGGGCGTGACCAGCCGTGAGGAGGGGGCGGCGGCGGATGCTTATTACGCCACCCGCAGTTTGAAATCACGGCTTGGGGCCTGGGCCTCGGATCAGTCGCAACCGTTGTCGTCGCGCGAGGCGCTGATGCTTGATGTGGCGAAAGTTACGTTGGCCAAGGGGGCCAATCCGGCGCGCCCGCCGTTCTGGGGGGGGATCAGGATCACCCCAGTGGAAATCGAGTTTTGGGCCGATGGCGCGTTCCGGCTGCATGACCGCTTTCGCTGGACCCGTGCGGGGGGGGCAGGAGCGTGGGAGGTCACCCGCTTGAATCCCTGAGACATACATCCGTTTGCATGTATCATTCTGTGTGAGGGTGCCGGTAATCTTGCTTCGTGGCTGGTTTGCCGTGCTGCAGGCGCGCTTTTTTTGCTTGAATCACAACGCGGAATGACGGCACAAGTCAGTTGTGGGGCTCTATCTGGGGAAGCGGCTCTGACATGACACAAGAAGAAGAGCCCGGGGAAATTCTGCTGGGTCGCGTAAAGTGGTTCGATCCCACCAAGGGTTTTGGCTTTATCGTCACGGACGATACAGGGTCTGATATTTTATTGCACGCCAATGTGTTGCGCAATTACGGACAAAGTTCTGTCGCGGATGGGGCAGTCATTTCTGTACGCGTCCAGCAAACTCTTCGGGGTGCACAGGCTGTTGAGGTCATCCGTATTGAACCGCCGGTCGGGGCTGTGTTCCCGCTGGGAGAGGGCACCGACCATGTGATGGCCGAGGATATGGCGACGCTGCCGTTGGAGCCTTCGCGGGTGAAATGGTTTGACAAGGGCAAGGGATTTGGCTTTGCCAATGTCTTTGGTCGCCCTGAGGATGTGTTCATCCATGTCGAGGTGTTGCGGGTGTCTGGTTTTGCCGATTTGTCGGCAGGCGAGGCCGTGGCGCTGCGTATCATTGACGGCAAACGGGGCCGTATGGCAGTTCAGGTGGTATCATGGGAAGCAGCGACGCGCGGTGGTGGGTGACGGCAGCGGGTCTGGTGGCCGGTCTGGCCTTTGGCCAGATGGCGCAGGCCGCGTGCAGCCCAGATAAGGCTGATCTGCGCTGGCAGGGCGGGCAGGCGCGATTTACCATTGAATTGGCCGATGAAGAGGCGGAGCGGTCCAAGGGTCTGATGTTCCGCGAAACCATGGCTTCCTCTGCGGGGATGCTGTTTGTTTATGAGAGCCCGCGCCGGGCAGTGTTCTGGATGAAGAACACCATTCTGCCGCTGGATATGGTGTTTCTGGACGCGGCAGGCCGCGTCACCCATGTGCATTCTAACGCCATTCCGCAGGATGAAACCCCGATTGATGGCGGGCATGACGTGAAATTCATTCTGGAAATCAACGCAGGTCTGGCCGCCGCCATCGGCATTGTCGAGGGGGCCGAGATGCGCCACCCGGCAATTGGGACAGATGCCGCATGGTCTTGTGCCGACTAGGGCTTTTCATTGCTGAAAAACCTTTGTATGAGACTGTCAGTCGGGGCGTAGCGCAGTCTGGTAGCGCATCTGGTTTGGGACCAGAGGGCCGGGGGTTCAAATCCTCTCGCCCCGACCAATTCTCTGAAGCAATTCTGGTTGCGGCCTCGGATTTGGCGCGCTAATTTTTTTTTGAAAAAAAATTGGGAAAATTCTTTGAAGAATTTTGCTTGCTGCACAAGGGGTGCGGCTTTGCGGGAAAGGTGCTCATGGCCTTGCTGTTTGACAACTCCTACATCCGCGATCTTCCGGGCAGCTTTTTGCGGCTGGCCCCGAGCGTGGCACCGGACCCGCATCTTGTGCTGCTGAACGAGGGGTTGGCGGCGGATCTGGGGCTGGATGTGGGCGAATTGCGCAGCCATGGTGCTGCGTGGTTTTCCGGCGCTGTGGTGCCGCCGGGCGCAGAGCCTGCGGCGCTGGCTTATGCCGGGCATCAGTTCGGTGGGTTCTCACCGCAACTGGGGGATGGGCGGGCGCATCTGCTGGGCGAGTTTCTGGGGCCGGATCAGCGGCGGTGGGATTTGCAGCTTAAGGGGTCTGGTCGCACGCCGTTTTCACGCGGTGGCGATGGCAAGGCCGCGATTGGCCCGATGCTGAGGGAGTATCTGATATCCGAGGCGATGGCGGCCTTGGGTATTCCCACCACGCGGTCGCTTGCGGTGGTGCTGACCGGCGAGTCGGTACGGCGCGAGGCTGGGGCTTTGCCCGGGGCGGTGGTGGCGCGGGTGGCGGCTAGTCATATTCGTGTGGGCACCTTCCAGTTTTTTGCCGCCCGTGGGGATACCGAGGCGGTGAGGCGGCTTGCCGATTACACCATCGCGCGTCATTACCCCGGTGCTGCCCTGGAGGCCAATCCTTACATCGCGCTGTTTGCGGCAGTTGTGGCGGCGCAATGCCGCCTGATTGCGCTGTGGATGGGCGTGGGATTTGTGCATGGGGTGATGAACACCGACAATATGGCCCTGTCAGGGGAGACCATCGACTACGGTCCTTGTGCATTCATGGAGGGTTACGCGCCGGGGACAGTGTTTTCCTCGATCGACGCGCAGGGGCGCTATGCTTTCGCCAACCAGCCGCTGATTCTGGGCTGGAATCTGGCGCGGCTGGCTGAGGCGTTGCTGCCGCTGTTTGATGCCGACGAGGCGCGGGCGGTTGAGGTGGCGAATGGCTTGCTGGGCGGAATTGCCGGGCAGTACCGGGCGGAATGGCTGACAGTGATGCGGGGCAAGCTGGGGCTGGACGGGGCGCAGGACGGCGACGGGGCGCTGGTGGATGATCTGCTGGCGGCGATGGTTGGGGCGGACTGGACTTTGGTGTTTCATCGGCTGGGGGATGAAGCGCTGTTGCGGCCGTTGTTTGAGGATTTCAATGCGATGGCCGCATGGTTGCCCCGGTGGCGGGCACGGATTGCGCCGGATTGGGTTGCGCGCATGGCGCGGGTGAACCCGGCGGTCATACCGCGCAATCACCAGGTGGAGGCAGCACTTGAGACGGCGACGGCGGGTGACATGTCGCAGTTTGAGGCGCTGTTGGCGGCGGTGGTGCGGCCCTTTGAGGAGCAGGAGGGGTATATGCTGCCTGCGCCCACCGGGTTTGGGGAGTATGTCACGTATTGTGGGACGTGAGTGAGGGATGGGCAGATTGCCCATCCTACGTTGACCCTTCGCGCGGGGTGCCGCACAATCAGGGGATGGACCCGCAAAGCGACATTCACTCACGGCTTTCCGCATCTTTGCGCGAGGCACGGCGCGCCAAGGGGTTGAGCCTTGACGCGGTGGCCAAGCTGTCGGGCGTCAGCCGGTCGATGGTCAGTCAGATTGAACGCGGGGAATCGTCCCCCACTGTCGCCACGCTGTGGAACCTGACGCAGGCTTTGCAGGTGGATTTCGCAGGCCTGCTGGAGGGGCGCAGCGCTGTGGGGATCGAGGTTACAGAAGCCGCCCTTGCGCCTGTGATCGCGCGGGGGGGAGTGCGCATTCGGATTCTGTCGCCCGCCGAGGCGGTGGGGGAGCATGAGGTCTATGATCTTGTCTTTGCACCCGGTGCCGCGCTGGTGTCAGACGCCCACTCGCCGGGGTGTCGCGAGCATCTGACGGTGATCGAGGGGGCGCTATCGGTGGTATCGGGGGGGGATCAGGTGGCGTTGTCTGTCGGGGATGTGGCGCGCTATGCCGCCGACCGGGGCCATGAGATTGCCGCCGTGGGGGCGGCCAGGGCGATTCTGATTGTACAGGGCAGTTGAACCGGCAGGAGTGGGGGTTTTCCACCCCCACGCCCCCGGAGGATATTTGTGCCAATATGAAAGCGATTTCCGGTATGGTGGATAAACTTCCGCTATATTGACAGCAAAGTGAGTCGCGGGTAATTCCGCCACAACGGAGGGAGTTCTGTCATGGCGGATTCTGGGACTTTTCTGGAGCATCTGGGCGGGGTATTGCGCGGGATAGAGGCGGAGGGATTGCTCAAGCGGGAACGCTTGATCGACGGGCCGCAGGGGACCCATGTGCAGATGGCGGGGCGGCGGATGATGAACCTGTGTGCCAACAACTACCTCGGGTTGGCGGATGATCCGAGGTTGATCGCGGCGGCGAAGGCGGCGATGGATGCGGATGGGTTTGGCATGGCGTCAGTCCGGTTCATCTGCGGCACGCAAAGCCTGCACCGGGCGTTGGAGATGCGCTTGGCCGCGTTTTTGGGCACCGAGGATTCCATCCTGTTTGCGGCCTGTTTCGATGCCAATGGCGGGTTGTTTGAGCCGCTGTTGGGACCTGAGGACGCGGTGATTTCGGACAGTCTGAATCACGCCAGCATCATAGACGGGATACGGTTGTGCAAGGCGCGGCGGTTTCGCTATGCCAATTCTGATATGGCGGATCTGGAAGCGCAGTTGGTGGCTGCCCGCGATGGTGGCGCGCGGTTTATTCTGATTGCGACAGACGGCGTGTTTTCCATGGATGGCTATCTGGCGAAGCTGGGCGATATCAAAGCATTGGCCGACCGTTACGGTGCCATGGTGATGGTGGATGATTGCCACGCGACCGGGTTCATGGGGCCGCAAGGGCGGGGCACGCCGGGTCATGCGGGTGTTACGGTGGATATTTTGACCGGCACGCTGGGCAAGGCGCTTGGTGGGGCTTTGGGCGGCTATATCGCCGGGCCGCAGGTGGTTGTAGACCTGTTGCGGCAACGGGCGCGGCCGTACCTTTTCTCAAACGCGCTGCCGCCGGCGGTGGTGGGGGCGGCGCTTGCGGCGTTGGATATTGTTGAGGCGGCGGATGAGTTGCGAGCCCAACTGTTTGATAACGCGCGCTATTGGCGGGCCGGGTTGGCGGATGCGGGGTTCACGTTGCTGCCCGGGGAACACCCTATCATTCCGGTGATGTTGGGTGAGGCGCAACTGGCGCAGGCGATGGCGGCAGACCTTGCGGCACGCGGTGTGCACGTGGCGGGGTTCTTCTTTCCGGTGGTGCCCAAAGGGGCTGCGCGGATCAGGACCCAGATGAATGCGCGGCTGACGGTGGATGATCTGGACTTTGCGCTGGAAGCCTTCCGGGCGGCAGGCAAGGCTGTGGGGGTGCTGCAATGACCAATGAAATGAAGGCCTTGGTGAAAGCGCGGCCAGAGCCTGGCATCTGGATGGAGACCCGGCCTGTGCCCGAGATTGGCCCGGATGATGTGTTGATCCGGGTGCGCAAGACCGGGATTTGCGGCACCGATATTCACATCTGGAACTGGGACGACTGGGCGCAGCGCACGGTGCCGGTGCCGTTGGTGACGGGGCATGAGTTTGCTGGCGAGATTGTGGAGCTGGGCCGTAACGTCGAAGGGTTGTCCATCGGCCAGCGTTGTTCGGGCGAGGGCCATCTGATCGGCAAGCACAGCCGTCAGAGCCGGTCTGGCAGGTTTCATCTGGACCCGGAGACGCGTGGCATCGGGGTAAACGAACCGGGAGCCTTTGCGCAATATCTGCGGCTGCCTGCGTTCAACGTCGTGCCGCTGCCTGACAGCATCGATGATGAGATCGGGGCCATTCTGGACCCTTTGGGCAATGCGGTTCACACCGCCCTTTCATTTGATCTGATTGGTGAGGATGTGCTGATCACCGGCGCCGGTCCGATTGGCATCATGGCGGCAGCAGTGGCGCGGCATGTCGGCGCGCGGCATGTGGTGATCACCGATGTAAACCCGGCGCGGTTGGAATTGGCGGCCAAGGTGGCTGATGTGACGCCGGTGAACGTGGCGCTCGAAGATCTGCGTGAGGTACAGGCGCGGCTGAAGATCGTGCAGGGCTTTGATGTCGGCATGGAAATGTCGGGCAATGCAGCGGGCTTTGACCAGATGGTCGAAGCCATGGTGATGGGCGGCCGCATCGCAATGCTGGGCATCCCGCCCGGCAAAAGCCCGGTCGACTGGAGCCGGATTGTCTTTAAGGCGCTGAGCATCAAGGGTGTGTACGGGCGTGAGATTTTTGAGACCTGGTACAAGATGATCGCCATGCTGGAAAACGGGCTGGACGTGAGGGGAGTGATCACCCACCGGTTTGGTGTGGACGAGTTTGACGCAGGCTTTGCGGCGATGCGGTCGGGGCAGTCAGGTAAGGTTGTGCTTGACTGGGGGTAGATCGAAGGGGAACTTCAACCTGCGGAATTTTCAACCTGGCGGGTGCAATTTCGAGCGGCACGCAGTCTTTACGGCAGGTCTAAGTGATTCGAAATGTTGGGCTGGTGCTGGGCGGCAGGTGATTGGCGTCAGTGACCGGTTCTGTCGACCCGCCGAGGTGGATCTGCTGCTGGGCGACGCCAGCAAAGCGCGGCGCGTGCTTGGCTGGCAGCCGACGCCTGAACGTGCCGCCATGATGGCAAAGGATGATTACAACGCTTTGCAGTGGTGCTGTCGCGATAACCGGCTGGGGGCAGGTATGGCCTGACAGCCGATCTGGACGCCCACGGCTAGCCAAGGTACAGACGCTTGTATGAGCGTGGACAAGAGATCAGATCCTGCAAAAGCCAAGACAGTGTCAGCCAACGGCCCGAGTGCGGCCGAATATCGGCTGGCGCAGCAAAAGGCTGCGCTGAAGGCCAACATGGCGCGGCGCAAGTCGCAGGTGCGGGTGTCGGGTGACGGGCCAGAGGCAGGCACCGCAGACAGCAACGGCAACGATAAAGAATAGGGCAGGGCGCGATGGATTCGATTTTGGTCAAAGGTGGCAGTGCGCTGAACGGTGTTATTCCGATTGCAGGCGCCAAAAATGCCTGCCTGACGCTGATGCCCGCCACTTTGCTGAGCGATGAGCCGTTGACCCTGACCAACGCGCCACGCCTGTCGGACATTGCCACCATGACGCAACTATTGCAGTCATTGGGGGCAGAAGTGGCGTCGTTGCAAGATGGGCTAGTGCTGGCGATGTCATCCCATTCAATCACCAACCATACCGCCGATTATGACATCGTGCGCAAGATGCGGGCCTCGATCCTTGTGTTGGGGCCAATGCTGGCGCGCGACGGTCATGCGATTGTGTCGCTGCCCGGCGGCTGCGCGATTGGCGCGCGCCCGGTGGATTTGCATCTGAAGGCGTTGGAAGCCATGGGCGCGGAGCTGGATCTGCGTGACGGCTATATCCATGCCAAGGCCCCCGGTGGCCGGTTGCGCGGGGCGGTGATCGAGTTTCCGTTCGTCTCTGTCGGGGCCACGGAAAACGCGCTGATGGCGGCAACTTTGGCAAAGGGCACGACCGAGATTCGCAACGCCGCGCGTGAGCCTGAGATCGTCGATCTCGCCCGCTGCCTGCGCAAGATGGGCGCACAGATTGACGGTGAAGGCACCAGCACGATCACCATCCAAGGGGTGGACCGCCTGCATGGTGCCACCCACCCAGTTGTCACCGACCGGATCGAGCTTGGCACCTATATGCTCATCCCGGCGATTTGTGGTGGCGAGGTCGAATGTCTGGGCGGGACGCTGGAACTTGTCGGGGCTTTCGCCGAAAAGCTGGACCTGGCAGGGGTGTCGGTGACGCAGACCGACCGGGGCCTGATGGTCAGTCGCAAGAATGGTCGGGTGTCGGCGGTGAATGTCACGACCGAACCGTTCCCCGGTTTCCCGACCGACCTGCAAGCCCAGATGATGGCCCTGCTGTGCACGGCCAACGGCACCTCCGTGCTGGAGGAGAAAATTTTTGAGAACCGCTTCATGCACGCGCCCGAACTGATCCGCATGGGGGCCAAGATCGACGTGCATGGCGGCACCGCCACGGTGACCGGCGTGGACCGCCTGAAAGGCGCGCCGGTGATGGCCACCGATCTGCGGGCGTCGGTCAGTCTGATTCTTGCCGGGCTTGCGGCAGAAGGGGAAACCGTGGTCAGCCGGGTGTACCATCTGGATCGCGGGTACGAACGCGTGGTGGAAAAGCTGTCCGCCGTGGGCGCACAGATTGAACGGATCAAGGCATGACCGACGCCCGGTTTCAGGACGGGGCCGATGCGCCCCTGCATCTGATCGCACAAGATGACGAGGACTTGGCCGTGCTGTCGGCACTGGTGCAGGACGCAGTGTTCGTTGGGTCTGACCTGACCTTCCGCGTCAAGCAACGCCGCTTTGCCATTCTGCTGACCCGATTTCGCTGGGAAGACCGCGCCACCGCCGAGGCCGCTGGTCGCCCTTATGAACGCGTGCGCAGCCTGCTGGTGATCGAAGATGTGGGCGCTGTCCGGTCTGCCGGCTTTGACCGTGAGGATAAGGCGCAGACCCTGTCCTTGCTGTCGCTGGCCTATGCGGCGGGGCCGGATGGCACTGGGGTTCTGACGCTGGCTTTGGCGGGAGGCGGCACATTGGCGCTGGAGGTTGAGGCGCTGGAGGTGCGTCTGGAAGATGTGACGCGCCCGCATGCGGCTGCATCGGCGCGCGTACCGCAGCACGACTAGCACCCCGTGTGCCTGCACACGACCAGCACCCCGTGTGCCGGGACACGACTGGCGCATGGTGAGAAAGGCAGGGGGGCTGTCTGCCCCCCTCGGCCTGCGGCCTCACCCCCCGAGGATATTTGGGCCAAAGCGAATGGCTGCTTGAGGCAAGGGGGAGGCCGCGCTATTTGCAGCACGATGTTCCAGAGGATGTGCCGATGCCGATGTTCCTATCCACCCTTGATGCCGGGTTTGAGGCTGATTTTGCGGCTCTGCTGGGACAGAAGCGCGAAGAGGCTGAGGATGTGGACCGTGACGTGGCCGCGATTATCGCGGACGTGCGGGCGCGCGGTGATGCGGCAGTGCTGGATCTGACCGCGCGGTTTGACCGGATGGGGTTGACCGCCGACCGGTTGGCGTTTTCGTCCGATGAGATCGACGCGGCGGTGGCCACAGTGTCGGAGCCGGACCGCGAGGCCCTGACCCTGGCCGCTGACCGCATCCGCGCCTACCACCAGCGGCAGATGCCGCGCGATGAAAGCTGGACCGATGATGCCGGGGCCACCCTTGGCTGGCGCTGGACACCAGTTTCGGCGGCGGGGCTGTATGTGCCGGGGGGGACGGCGTCCTATCCGTCATCGGTGTTGATGAACGCCATTCCTGCGGCGGTAGCGGGGGTGCAGCGGCTGGTGATCACCTGCCCGACGCCAGACGGAGTGGTCAATCCGCTGGTATTGCTGGCCGCCCGGATTGCCGGGGTGGATACCATCTACCGCATCGGTGGCGCGCAAGCGGTGGCGGCGCTGGCGTATGGCACGCAAACCATCGCACCCGTCGACAAGATCACCGGGCCGGGCAACGCCTGGGTCGCGGCGGCCAAGCGCCGGGTGTTTGGCCGGGTGGGCATTGACATGATCGCCGGACCGTCGGAAATTCTGGTGATTGCGGACGGCGACAACGACCCTGATTGGGTGGCACTTGATCTGCTTTCTCAGGCCGAACATGACGTGTCGGCGCAGTCGATCCTGATCACCACCGATGCGGCGTTTGGCGTTGCGGTGGCTTCTGCCGTCGAGGCCCGGTTGCAAACCTTGTCGCGCCGCGCGATTGCAGGGCCAAGCTGGGCGCAATATGGGGCTGTGATCACAGTGCGCGACCTAATCGAGGCTGCGGCTTTGGCCAACCGCATGGCACCCGAGCATCTGGAGCTGCTGGTGGCCGATCCTGAAGCTTTGGCCAGCCTGATCCCCCATGCGGGCGCGATCTTTCTTGGGGCATGGACACCCGAGGCCATCGGCGATTACGTTGGCGGACCGAACCATGTGCTGCCGACTGCCCGGTCAGCCCGGTTTTCCAGCGGACTGAGTGTGATGGACTTTCTGAAACGCACCACGATTGCGAAAATGACCCCTGCCGCGCTTGCCGCCATTGGCCCCGCCGCCGAACGGCTGGCGATTTCCGAGAGTCTGGAGGCGCACGGCCTGTCGGTGCGTGCTCGGCTGGACCGGCTGAACGGTGGCTGACTCCCCCGATGTTGTTCCGGAATTTGCAGTTTCGGATTGGCGGGTCAGCCGGGCTTTTTATTGCGACTTGCTGGGGTTCAGCTGTCGCTATGACCGCCCCGAAGAAGGTTTTGCTTATCTGACGCGTGGTGCTGCGCATCTGATGCTGGACCAGATCGGGCAGGGGCGCGATTTTATAGTGCCCACGGCGCACCCGTTTGGTCAGGGTGTGAATGTGCAGATCCGGGTGGATGACTTGACCCCTCTGGTTGCCGCGCTGCAAGCGCGGAGTTGGCCCCTGCACCTGATGCCCGAGGACCGCTGGTATCGGCGGGACCGGGTCGAGGTTGGCAACCGGCAGTGTGTCGTGGCAGACCCGGACGGCTATTTGTTGCGTTTTTATCAGGATCTGGGGGAAAGACCTTGGGAAAACGCGACGAGCGGCCAGACCTGATCACGCGCCCACTTGCGCGTTGGCAGGGCCTGTTGCATCACGAAGGGGCATCCGAAAAGGCCCACCTATGACAAACCGCCTCTGCCATATCGGCATCGACGAAAAGGGGCTGATCCGCCCCACCCCCGAGATCGAGCAGGAACGCCGGGTTGCGATCTTTGATCTGTTGGAGGAGAACTCTTTCGCCCTGCCACGCCGCGAAGACCGCGCCACGCCCGAAGGGCCGTACCGGTTGAACCTTGCGATCCGCGAGGGTCGGCTGGTATTCGATCTGGCGACGGAAGACACGGTAAGAGTTGGCGAATTTCACCTGAGCCTTGGGCCGTTCCGGCAAGTGGTGAAAGATTATTTCCAGATTTGTGAGTCATATTTCGAGGCCGTCAAGCGCCTGCCGCCCAGCCAGATTGAGGCCATCGACATGGCCCGGCGCGGTATTCACAACGAAGGCGCGCGGGTGTTGCAGGAACGGCTGGGCGGCAAGGCGGATGTTGATATCGACACTGCGCGGCGCCTGTTCACCCTGATCTGCGTCCTGCACTGGGGTTGACGTTGGCCGATTTCCCGCAATCCGTGCTGTTTTGCTGTGATCACAACGCTGTGAGGTCCCCTATGGCCGAGGGATTGATGAAAAAGCTGTATGGCCAGAGGGCCTATGTGCAATCCGCAGGCGTCAAGAACGATATGGAGGTGGACGGCTTTTCCATCGCCGTCTGTCAGGAAATGGGCATCGAGTTGTCGCGACACCGGTCACGGTCGTTTGAGGAAATGCAGCAGTGGGGGGATGATCTGTCGCAGTTTGACCTGATCGTGGCCCTGACCCCCGCCAGCCAGCGCATGGCGCTGGAGCTGACACGGTTTCATCATTTGGATATCGAATACTGGCCGATCCTGGACCCCACGGGCCTGGGGGAAGGTCGCGATGCCAAATTGTCAGCTTACCGGCAGGCGCGCGATCAGATCAGGGACCGGATTTTGCAGCGGTTCGGGCCGCCAACGCAGCCTTAGGCCGCGCCTTTGTCATGCCGCCCTAGACTGCTGGGCCATGATCCGGGGCAGGGTGTGCAAGCGTCTAAGGGCACTTTTTTTGACGAAAGCCACACCCTGTCACGCCTGATCGGGCGTCCGACCACCCCGATGGCAACCACGATTGCCGCAGCTCTATGAGGCGGAAGGGGGGCTTTGCGCCCCCCTTATCCGTCGGAAAACGCGCGTGAACCATCCTATCTGACCGTAGAAACCTCGCGCGAACCCGGATAGCCTGTTGGGGAAACAACTGACAGGCTTACAATGACGACAACTGCCAAAACCCTGATCACCGCGTATTATGCCGCTTTCAATGCCGGGGATGCTGCGGGAATGCTGGCCTGTGTGACGCCTGACGTTGAACACCGGGTCAATGAAGGCGGCATCCGCCGGGGCGCTGATGCGTTTGCCGAGTTTTGCAGCCATATGGGCGTGTCCTACCGTGAAACCCTGCGTGACATGGTGGTGTTCACCAACGACGATGGCACCCGAGGTGCCGCAGAGTTTGTGGTACATGGCGAATATCTGCAAACCGACCCCGGTTTACCCGTGGCGCATGGCCAACGCTATGTCCTGCCTGCAGGGGCGTTTTTCGACATCAGGGATGGCAAGATCGCCCGCGTCACCACGTTTTACAACCTCAACGACTGGATTGCACAGGTCTCTGCATGATGCCCGGCGTTAGCGTCCGCGCGCTGACCGGGGCTGATCTGGACGCAGCTTTGGATGCGGTGGCGGGTCTGCGGATCACGGTGTTTCGGGATTGGCCGTATCTTTATGACGGCTCGCTTGAGTATGAACGCGCCTATCTGCAAACCTATCGCGACAGCCCCGGTGCGTTGCTGGTGGGGGCATTTGACGGGGACCGGCTGGTGGGGGCGTCCACCTCAACCCCGATGGAGGATCACGCCGAGGCGTTTCAGGCCCCGTTCGCCCGTATTGGTCTGCCGCTGGACCGTATCATGTATGGCGCGGAATCTGTGCTGCTGCCGGAGTATCGCGGGCAGGGGCTAGGCCATCGTTTTTTCGACCTGCGCGAGGATCATGCCGCCAAAATGGGTCGCAGCCATGTGGCGTTTTGTTCGGTCAAACGACCCGAGACCCACCCCGCCCGTCCCGCGAATTTCCGCACCAACGATGCGTTCTGGCAGGGGCGGGGCTATGCGCCGCTGCCCGGGGTGATCGCCGAATTTGACTGGAAAGACGTGGGAGAAGCAAAAGAGTCGGTCAAGCCGCTGCAATTCTGGATGCGGGCGCTGTAGGTCTGGCCCTTTCTTGTGGCGCAGTGTGGATTTAGGGTGATGCAATCGCCCAAGAACAAGGCCATTCGATGCCCAGCTATGAAAACGCACCCGACAGCCTGATTGCGCACTGGGACTTTCGCCGTGCCCCGATGACGGGTCTGCCCAATGGTGGTCTGCCCGCGCTTGATGTGGACTTGGCACCTTATCTGGCGGGCAAAGTGGTGCCGCCCGACGCGGCGGCGGACGTGCCTTCGGTGCGCATTGAGAAAAAGCTGCAAGATCTGCGCCGAGAACTTGCGGGATGTTCCGACCTTGCCCTGCTGAACGGGTTGCTGATCGCGCATCTGCGCAAACGGGCCTGGCCTGACGATGCGCCCGCGTTGTTTCGCAGGCTTTGGGTGGAACATCGCGAGGCCCTTATGGCGGAATTGCCACTGCGCTGGTTGATATCGTCGGCCATTACCTTTGCTACCCATGGGGAAGATGAAGCCGAGCGGCGTTTGGGGCAATCGTTGAATGTATTGTTTTCACTCATAAAGCTTTATGAATTTGAACGCAGCTTTTCGGGCAGCACGCCCGAACAACCCTTCCGCGCCAGCCGCCGCAACCGGCCTGCCTTGCCGATGGGTCTGCCGTCGTTTGCCTTGGTTGCGGGCAAGCTGGACATTGAATTTCTGGCCCCGATCTGGGCCGAGGCGCAGGTAACGCCCGTGCTGGGGCCGCTGGCATGCCACTTGCTGCGGTTACTGAACGACGATCCCGGCACCCTGTTCCGCCGCATCACCCTGATGCGGGCCGAAGCTGTGGCTTTGCGAAAGGCGCGGGCGGATGGTGAGGCTGCGGGTTGACTTTGGACCCATGCCCGCCTGATTGTCGCGAGAAAACAAGGGGCAGTCATGCGTAGGGTCTTTATCACCGGAACGGCGGGGTTCATCGGCTTTCATCTGGCGCGGTTGCTGCTGGCCGAAGGGTTC
>JANNNF010000283.1:0-22234 GCA_031398405.1 Rhodobacterales bacterium
CCTGCATGTCCTGTGCGGCCTTCATCATCTTGGCCATGTCACCAAGCCCGCCCAAACCTTTCAGCATATCGCTGCCTCCGTCTCATGTTTCGTCTCTGGAAATAGGGGGCATGGCGCCCTGCCGCAAGGCGTCAGTCGTCCTCGAACGGGTCCCATTCATCTTCCACTTCCGGCAACGCCTCGGCGGCGGCGGTGGCGGCCATCGCCTCGGGCGTGCGGATATCAGTGATTGTCGCCCCCGGAAACGCTGCCATGACGGCCTGCACCATCGGGTTGTCCATCGCTACGGATTTCGCTGCTGTGGCCTCGGCGTCGCGGTCTTCGGCAATCGTGGGCGCCCCGCCAGTGCTGACCACCGACACACCCCAACGGTTGCCCGTCCACGCCTGCAACCGCTGGCTCAGGCGTGAGGCAAGGTCAGACGAGGCGCGCGCAGTCGGTTCAAATTCAATCCGTCCGGGGGAATAGCGCACAAGGCGAAGGCAGGTTTCCACCTCGACCAGCAGGGTCATGTCGCGCTTGTCGCGGATCAGATCGACCACGGCATCAAAACTGGCCAGCATCGGGGCAGAGTCCGTCTGCATCGCCACGGCCTGCCCGCCCTGCATCACCGGGCCGCGCATGGGAGCGTTTGTGGGGGCCGAGGGGGCCATCCGCATCGGCGCATGAACCGTACCTCCGCCGCCCGCCGGGGCACCGCCCGCGACGGGCGTGGGTGAAGTCGATTGCAACCGCTTGATCAGCAGTTCCGGGTCAGGCAGGTCCGACACATGGGTCAGGCGGATCACGGCCATCTCTGCCGCCATCATCGCATTGGGGGCAAGGGCCACTTCCTCCAGCGATTTCAGCAGCATCTGCCATGTGCGTGACAACACCCGCATCGGCAACCGCGCAGCCATGTCCAGCCCGCGCAGGCGTTCGTCGGGTGGGGTGGTCGGGTCTTCGGAGGCGGCGGGGGTGATCTTGATCACTGATATCCAATGGGTAATCTCGGCAAGATCGCGCAGCACGGCCATCGGGTCGGCCCCATCAGCGTATTGCGCCGACAGCTCCTCCAACGCCAGTGCTGCATCACCGCGCATCACCATATCGAACAGATCCAGCACCCGGCCCCGGTCGGCCAGCCCCAGCATCGCGCGCACCTGGGCGGCCGATGTTTCCCCCGCACCATGGGCAATCGCCTGATCCATCAGGCTCATGGCGTCGCGCACCGACCCTTCGGCGGCGCGGGTGATCAGGGCCATGGCATCGGCGGCGAGGCTTGCATGTTCCAACCCGGCCACGCGGGTCAGATGCGCCATCATCACTTCTGGTTCGATCCGTTTCAGATCGAACCGCTGGCATCGTGACAGGACGGTGACGGGCACCTTGCGGATTTCGGTCGTGGCAAAGATGAACTTCACGTGGGCAGGCGGTTCTTCCAGCGTTTTCAACAGACCGTTGAAGGCCTGCGTGGACAGCATGTGAACTTCGTCGATGATGTAGATCTTGTAGCGCGCGGATGCCGCGCGGTAGTGCACGGAATCGATGATTTCGCGGATATCGCCAATCCCGGTGCGCGAGGCTGCGTCCATCTCCATTACATCGACATGGCGGCCTTCGGCGATGGATTTGCAAGGTTCGCACAGACCGCATGGTTCGGTCGTCGGCCCCCCGGTCCCGTCGGGGCCGATGCAGTTCAGCCCCTTGGCGATGATCCGTGCGGTGGTGGTTTTGCCCACTCCCCGTACACCCGTCATCACAAAGGCATGCGCGATCCGGTCGGCGGCAAAGGCGTTCTTCAAGGTGCGCACCATCGCCTCTTGGCCGATCAGGTCGGCAAAGGTCTGGGGGCGGTATTTGCGGGCGAGAACCTGATAGGCGGGGGTGTCGGACATAGGCATCCTTTGGCTTGGGGTTCAGTCTAAACGCAGCCAGCCCGCGCGGCAACTGCTGTGGTCGGGGTTTGCTCAATGACGCCTTCGTGGGTTGTGGCGGGGGGGCGGCTGAGGCAAAATCACGCGATGACCGTTTTGCGCGCCTTTGCTGTTGTCCTGTCGCTGTCGGCCGCACCTGCCTTGGCAGATGAAGCTGGTGCGCTCAAATCCGCCCTGTCGGTTGCGGCCACCAAAGATTGGGGCGGGGCGCTGGCCATCACCTCGGGCGTGGGGCAGGATATCATCGAATGGCAGCGCCTGCGCAGTGGCGATGGCACGCTGACCGACTACGAAGGGTTCCTTTCCCGCCATCCTGATTGGCCGGGTCTGCCCCTGATGGTGGAGAAGGGCGAGGTGGCGGTGGCGCGGTCCACTTCGCCCACCCGGATCACTGCCTATTTTGCCAATACCAAACCCGCCACCGGGGCAGGTGCCGTGGCCTTGGTGAGCGCCTATATGGCCTTGGGGCAGGTTGGCCCCGCCGAGGCCGAGGCGATGCGCGCCTGGGCCAACCTGCCGTTTTCGCCACAGGACGAATCTGCCTTGCTGGCTATGGCACCTGACGCCCTTGCCCTGGTGCATGAGGTGCGGCTTGACCGCCTGCTGTGGCAGGACCGTCGGGCCGAGGCATTGCGGATGATTCCCCGGATGTCGCAGGGCTGGGCCGCGCTTGCCGCCGCCCGCATGGCCTTGCGCGCCCAAGGGCCGGGCACAACTCAGCTGGTGAACGCTGTACCTGCCACCTTTGCCAATGACGCGGGGCTGGCCTTTGAGCGGTTTCAGTGGCGCATGAAGAAGGATCTGCGTGACGACGCGCTGGCCTTGCTGACCGACCGCAGCGCCAGTGCCACCAGCCTTGGCGACCCGGCGATGTGGGCCGACCGTCGCGCCGTGCTGGCCCGTGCCCTGATGCGCGAAGGCCGCGCGACAGAGGCCTACCGCACTGCCGCGAACCATCATCTGACCTCGGGCGCAGACTATGCCGATCTGGAGTTTCTGTCCGGCTTCATCGCTTTGCGCAAACTGAACGACCCCACCCGCGCACTGACCCATTTCCAACGGCTTGAAGCTGCGGTTTCTACCCCGATCAGCCTGTCACGCGCGCTCTATTGGCAGGGCCGCGCATTGGACGCTGCGGGGCAGCCGTCCACCCCGACTTACACAAAGGCGGCGGCGTACCAGACTGCCTATTATGGCCTGCTTGCGTCTGAAAAGCTGGGCCTGCCGCTGTCGCCCGCGTTGATCGCCGAGTCCGCCCCGCCCGACTGGCGCACGGCGGCCTTTGCGCAATCGTCGGTGATGCAGGCGGGGCTTTTGTTGCTGAAGGCCGGAGACCGGACCCTTGCCAAGCGGTTCTTCCTGCACCTGTCCGAAAGCCTTGGCACGGGAGAGTTGGATCAGCTTTCCGACGCCATGCTGCAACTGCGCGAACCCCATATTGCCGTGCTGATCGGCAAAGCTGCAGCCGAGCGTGGTATCATCCTGCCGCGCGCCTATTACCCGGTGCCCGCCTTCGTGCCTGATGGGTTGGCGGTCAGCCGCGCGCTTGCCTTGGCGATTTCCCGGCGCGAGTCGGAATTTGACCCCGCCGCCCGCAGCCCCGCCGATGCGCGCGGGCTGATGCAGGTGCTTCCGGGCACTGCCAAGCTGATGGCGACCAAGCTGGGCCTGCCCTATGTCGGGGCCGATCTGACCGTCAATCCGGGGTATAATGTGAAACTCGGGGCCGCGTACCTGGCGCAAATGGCCGAGGAATTTGGGCCGTCGGTGGCCCTGATCGCGTCAGGCTACAACGCAGGTCCGGGAAGGCCGCGCCGCTGGATCACCGAGTTTGGTGACCCGCGCCGTGCCGATGTGGATGTAATCGACTGGGTCGAAACCATTCCCTTCACGGAAACCCGCACCTATGTGATGCGGGTGGTGGAGGGCGTGGTCATCTACCGCGCCAAACTGCGCGGGGCGGCTGGCCCGGTCAAGTTGAGCGCCGAGCTGAAGGGGTAGGGCGGGGTTCACATCCCCACCACATGTTGCCTTTGCCCGGTTTCGCTGGCATCCCTTACGCCAACCGCGTTTCAGGAAAGTCCCCGCCATGACCCAGACCCTTACCCAGACCGCCCATGCCATTCTTGCGGGCTTTGGCGTGCCTGCTTCGCTGTATACCGGCGGCACGCTGCACAGCCGCACGCCGATCACCGGCGAGGTGGTGGCACAATTGCCCGTTCATTCCGCCGCAGATACTGACGCGATGATCGCCCGCGCCAAGACTGCTTTCACCGCGTGGCGTCTGGTTCCGGCTCCACAGCGGGGAGAATTGGTCCGCCTGCTGGGCGAGGAATTGCGCACAGCAAAGACCGATCTGGGGCGGTTGGTATCCATCGAGGCAGGCAAAAGCCCGTCCGAAGGCTTGGGCGAAGTGCAGGAAATGATTGATATCTGCGATTTCGCTGTGGGCCTGTCGCGGCAGTTGTACGGGTTGACCATTGCCACTGAACGCCCCGGCCACCGGATGATGGAAACCTGGCACCCATTGGGCGTAGTCGGCGTGATTTCGGCCTTCAATTTTCCAGTGGCCGTGTGGTCGTGGAACACGGCTCTGGCTTTGGTTTGCGGCAATGCTGTCGTGTGGAAACCGTCCGAGAAAACCCCGCTGACCGCCCTTGCTTGCCAAGCGATCCTGAACCGGGCGCTCGCGCGGTTCGGCTCGGCACCCGAGGGTTTGTCACAAGTGCTGATCGGGGCGGCGGATGTAGGTGCCGCACTGGTGGCGCATAAGGACGTTGCGCTGCTGTCGGCCACCGGATCGACCCGCATGGGCCGCGCCGTGGGGCCGGTTGTCGCGGCGCGGTTTGGGCGCAGTATTCTGGAACTTGGCGGCAACAACGCAGGCATCGTGTGCCCCTCTGCCGATCTGGACATGGCGCTGCGGGCGATTGCCTTTGGGGCCATGGGGACGGCGGGTCAACGGTGCACGACCCTGCGCCGCCTGTTCGTGCATGACGCGGTGTATGAGGCTCTGGTGCCCCGCCTGATCAAGGCCTATGCCAGCGTCTCAGTCGGCAACCCTTTGGAAACGCAAGCCTTGGTCGGCCCGTTGATCGACCAACAGGCCTATGACGGGATGCAGGCCGCGCTGGTGGCGGCGGGCAATGCTGGCGGCACCGTGCACGGCGGCGACCGGGTGGGGGCAGGCGATGCCTATTACGTCAAGCCCGCCTTGGTAGAGATGCCGACGCAAGCTGGCCCGGTGATGGAGGAAACCTTCGCCCCGATCCTCTACGTCATGCGCTATTCCGACTTTGATGTCGCCTTGGCCGCGCACAATGCTGTGGGTGCGGGCCTGTCATCGTCGATCTTTACGCTGGATCTGCGTGAGGCTGAAACCTTCCTATCCGTCGCCGGGTCCGATTGCGGCATTGCCAACGTCAACATCGGAACCTCTGGGGCCGAGATTGGCGGTGCCTTTGGGGGCGAAAAGGAAACCGGGGGCGGCCGCGAAAGCGGTTCGGACGCGTGGAAGGGCTATATGCGCCGTGCGACCAACACCATCAACTATTCCCGCAGCCTGCCGCTGGCGCAGGGCGTGGTGTTTGATAGCGACTGAAGGGGCTGACAGATGCAGAATGATCCGCGCAGCCACGGCTTGTGGGAACTCAGCGCCCCTGCGGCCCCTGTCACCGCGCCGTTGCTGGGAGATCTGGCGGTAGACGTCGCGATTGTTGGCGGTGGCTACACCGGATTGTCGGCGGCGCTGCATCTGGCGACTGCAGGTCGCCGGGTTGCGGTCGTTGAGGCGGTCGACGTGGGTTACGGCGGCGCGGGGCGGAATGTGGGCCTTGTCAACGCAGGCATGTGGGTGATGCCCGACGTGCTGCTGGCGACCTTGGGTCCGGTTTATGGGCCAAGGTTGCTGGACGCTTTGGGCAATGGTCCGGCGAAAGTGTTCGATCTGATTGCCCGCCATGGCATTGCCTGTGAAGCCACACAAACCGGCACCCTGCATTGTGCTGTCGGCGCCCAAGGGCTGGCCGAGATCAACGCCCGCGCCGCCCAATGGCAGGCACGCGGGGCAGATGTGCGGGTGCTGGGGGCGGACGAGGCCGCAGGCAAGTTGGGCACCACGGTCTACACAGGCGCGCTGCTCGACAACCGCGCGGGCACCATTCAACCGCTGGCCTATGCGCGGGGCTTGGCAGAGGCGGCCATCGGGGCAGGGGCGCAGGTATTTACCGCCTCGCCCGTGTCAGGGATCGAACGCATGGGCGATGCGTGGCGGGTGCAGACGGCGCAAGGCAGCCTGACCGCCCCTTGGGTGATCATGGCAACCGATGCCTACACCCATACTGTGCAGGAAGGCATCCGCGCTGAACAACTGCACCTGCCCTACTTCAATTTCGCCACCGTGCCGCTGTCATCGAACCTTGCGCAGTCGGTTTTGCCCGAACGGCAAGGTGCGTGGGATACGCGTGAAGTGCTGACCTCGTTCCGCATGGATGCCAAGGGGCGCTTGATCCTGGGCTCAGTCGGTGCGTTGAAAGGCATGGCGGCTGGCATCCACCGTGATTGGGCGCGGCGCACGCTGGCGCGGCTGTTCCCGCAACTGGGCGAGGTGGACTTTGAGAGCGAATGGTTCGGCAAGATCGGCATGACCAGCGATAACCTGCCCCGCATCCACCGCTTTGGGCCGCAGATGCTGGGTGCAAGCGGGTTCAACGGGCGCGGCATTTCCCCCGGCACAGTGTTTGGCGCGCATCTGGCGGACCACATTCTGGGCCGCATCAGTGAGGCTGACATGCTGCTGCCGGTGTCGGATATGATGCTGCCCCCGTTCCGCCGTGTGAAGGAAGCGTTCTACGAGGTTGGCGCGCAAGTGGTGCACCTGACCGAAAACCGCCTGTAACTGAACCGGAGGACCCCATGCCCGCGCCGATCAACCGCCTGAAAGCCGACCTTGCCGCAGGTCGGGTGGTGCATGGCATCTGGCTGGGGCTGGCAGATGCGTATGCCGCCGAAATTGCGGCGACAGCGGGCTTTGACTGGCTGTTGATCGACGGCGAACATGCGCCCAATGATATCCGCTCCATGTCGGCACAGCTGGCGGTGATTGCGGGCAAAGGGCCATCTGTGGTGGTGCGGCTGCCCGACAGTGACCCCGCACGCATCAAACAAGCCTTGGATATCGGCGCGCAAACCCTGCTGATCCCTATGGTGGACAGCGCAGAGCAAGCCCAGATGCTGCTACGCGCGACGAAATACCCGCCCGACGGCTTTCGCGGCGTGGGGTCGGCGCTGGCAAGGGCCTCTGTCTTTTCCGTCATCCCCGATTATCTGACCACTGCGAATGAGCAGATTTGCCTGATCGTGCAGATCGAAAGCGTCAAAGGGCTGGCCGCGTTGGATGATATTCTGGCGATTCAAGGTCTGGATGCCGTGTTCATCGGCCCAGCTGACCTTGCCGCCGATATGGGGCATCTGGGCAACGCGTCCGAGCCATCAGTGAGGGACGCCGTCTTGGAGGCCCTGCGCCGGATACGGGCGGCAGGCAAAGCGGCGGGCGTTTTGTCAACTGAGGCCGATTTTATCGCCGATTGCAAAGATGCTGGGGCGAACTTCGTCGGTGTCGGCATTGATGTGTTGCTGTATGCGCAGTCGCTGCGTGAACTGGCGGCAAAATACGAAGCATAAGCGATGTTGGCGCATGGTGACCCCGGCGTGATTCGAACACGCGGCCTACGGTTTAGGAAACCGTTGCTCTATCCAGCTGAGCTACGGAGCCACTTTGCACAACAGCGTCTGCTTCATGGGCAAAAACGAAGGGTTTTGCAACAGGTGGCGCATTTCGTTGGCAATAAGATTAAGGGGCGTGAGACCAATCAGGGGGAGCGCATGTGGCCCACCGCTCCCCCTTTGGTCCGTCGCGCCTTGTTTGAGAGCTGGCAAAACGCGCAGGATATCGGACGCCACCGCAAAACCTCACAGGGCCGTTAGCGGTAACATTATCAGATGAAAGGCGCTTGGACAAGGCGGTGTTTGGCGCTAACAAGACAATCAGTGATCCTTGGCAAGGCGTGACCGCGTGTCGAAACCCCCTATCCAAGACCCCCGGCGCACGCTGACCCTGCGTGATGTGTCCGAGGCGTCCGGCGTCAGTGAAATGACTGTCAGCCGCGTTTTGCGCAGTCGGGGTGATGTGTCCGCCACCACCCGTGCGAGGGTGTTGGAGGCCGCGCGCACCCTTGGGTATGTGCCCAACAAGATCGCAGGGGCGCTTGCCAGCAGCCGGGTCAATCTGGTGGGAGTGGTCATTCCATCGCTGTCCAACATGGTGTTCCCCGAAGTGCTGACTGGCATTTCCGAGGTTCTGGAAGATACCGGGTTGCAACCCGTGGTGGGGGTCACAAATTATTCGCCCGACCGTGAGGAAAAGGTGATTTATGAAATGCTCTCGTGGCGGCCTTCCGGCCTGATCATCGCGGGGCTGGAACATACATCTGCGGCGCGCGCCATGCTGGTGCAGGCCGGGATTCCAGTGGTTGAGATCATGGATATCGACGGCACCCCGGTGGACAGTGCCGTTGGCATCTCGCACCGCCGCGCCGGGCGTCAAATGGCCGAGGCGATTATTGCGGCAGGCTATCGTCGCATCGCGTTTTTGGGCACACAAATGCCCAATGATCACCGCGCCCGCAAAAGGCTGGAAGGTTTTGAAGAGGCTTTGGCCCTGCAAGGCCTGTCGCTGGTGGACCGCGAGTTTTATTCGGGGGGATCGGCGCTTCTGAAGGGGCGTGAAATGACCCACGCTTTGCTAACTCGCAGCCCAGATGTGGATTTCCTGTATTACTCCAACGACATGATCGGGGCCGGCGGCTTGCTGTATTGTCTGGATCAGGGACTGGACGTGCCGGGCCGTATCGGGCTGGCGGGGTTTAACGGGGTTGAATTGCTGGACGGTATCTCACGCAAACTGGCCACAATGGACGCCTGCCGTCTGGAAATCGGCCGCCGCGCGGCGCAGATCATCGCGGGCAAACAACTGCCCGAAGGGGCGGTGACAGAACTGTTCCCCATCCTGCAACCTGGCGATACCATTCGCTAGGGGTATCACAGGGGCGTCATGCCGCCATGACAAAGGCTTGTATTCAGGCGCGGATGGCCATAGGTCACAGCCCCTTGATGCGCCGGGAGACTGCGATGATCCAGACACCGTTCTACCTGATCGACCGGGCGAATTTGGCCCGCAATATGGCCGTGGTGGACCAGTTGCGCGTGGGCTCGGGGGCGAAAACGCTGCTGGCGTTGAAGTGTTTTGCGACTTGGGGTGTGTTCGACCAGATGAAGCAGCACATGGATGGCACCACGTCGTCCAGCCTTTATGAGCTGCGGTTAGGATATGAAGAATTTGGCGGCGAAACCCATGCCTATTCGGTGGCATGGGCCGATCATGAGGTGGCAGAGGCTGTCACCTATGCTGACAAGATCATCTTCAATTCCATCGGTCAGCTTGACCGTCTCGACAACCAGACCAGCGGCATAGCGCGCGGCCTACGTCTTAACCCGCGCTTTTCGACCAGCGGTTTTGACCTTGCTGACCCCGCCCGCCCGTTCAGCCGACTGGGAGAATGGGATGTTGAAAAACTTTTGGCTGTGGCCGACCGAATTTCTGGGGTGATGATCCATTACAACTGCGAAAATGACGATTTCGACCTGTTTGACACCCAGCTTACCCGTATTGAGTCTGAGTTTGCACCCCTGCTGCAACGCCTTGACTGGGTGTCGCTTGGGGGGGGTATTCATTTCACTGGCGAGGGATATCCGGTGAACCACTTGGCCGCGCGTCTAAAGGCGTTCGCGGATAGATTCAGCGTGCAGGTGTATCTTGAACCCGGCGAGGCAGCAATCACCGGGGCGGCGACGCTTGAGGTGACAGTTCTGGATATTCTGAACAATGGTAAGGACTTGGCTGTGGTTGATGCTTCGGTCGAGGCCCATATGCTGGACCTGCTGATCTACCGCATTGCCGCGCATATGGAAACGGAAGGCCCGTATCCCTATATGATTTGTGGCAAGTCATGCCTTGCGGGTGATATCTTTGGCGAGTTCGGATTTGCGGCCCCGCTGAACGTCGGTGACCGGCTGAGCATTGCCGATGCGGCCGGCTATACCATGGTCAAGAAGAACTGGTTCAATGGGGTCAGGATGCCGAGCATCGCCATTCGTGAACTGGACGACACAATCACCATTGTCCGCGAATTTGGCTATGACGATTTCAAGAAAAGCCTTGGCTGACCGGGCGACGAATAGGAAAACACTGATATGAAACGCAATGTTCTGATCATCGGCGCAGGCGGCGTTGCGCAGGTTGTGGCGCATAAATGCGCGAATGTGAATGATCGTTTGGGTGATCTTCATATTGCCAGCCGGACGATCGGCAAATGTGAAGCAATCGTCGCTTCCGTGCAGGAAAAGTCCTCTATGAAGGTGTCTGGAGTGTTTGCCGCCCATACGGTTGACGCGATGGATACGGCCGCTGTGGCTGCCTTGATCTTGCAGACCCAAGCGCAGATCGTGATCAATGTCGGATCTTCCTTCGTGAACATGACGGTTCTGGACGCCTGCATTGAAACCGGTGCGGCCTACATCGACACTGCTATCCACGAAGATCCCGCCAAAATCTGCGAGACCCCGCCGTGGTACGGCAATTACGAATGGCAGCGCCGAGAGCGCTGCGCGCAGGCGGGTGTCACAGCGATTCTGGGCGTGGGGTTTGATCCGGGCGTGGTGAACGCGTGGGCGCGTTATGGTGAGGATACCCTCGACACCATTACCTCGATTGATATCGTGGATATCAACGCAGGCTCGCACGGCCACTGGTTTGCTACTAACTTTGACCCAGAAATCAATTTTCGCGAGTTTACCGGCACGGTCTATTCCTGGCAAAACCGGGCATGGCAGGAAAACCAGATGTTTGAGGTTGGCCAGACCTTTACCCTGCCGGTCGTTGGCCAGCAGAAGGCCTATTTGACCGGGCATGACGAGGTTCATTCCCTGTCCTCCCGCTATCCACACGCTGACGTGCGGTTCTGGATGGGGTTCGGCGATCATTACATCAACGTGTTCAGCGTGCTGAAAAATCTTGGCCTGCTGTCGGAGAAACCGGTGCGTACGTCAGAAGGGCAAGAGGTCGTGCCCCTGAAACTGGTCAAGGCCGTGCTGCCCGACCCTGCCAGCCTTGCCCCCACCTACACCGGCAAAACCTGCATCGCGACCATTCTGCGCGGCACAAGAGACGGCCAGCCTGCCCAGACCATGCTCTACAACGTCGCCGACCACGCCGAGGCTTATGCCGAGGTCGGCGCACAGGGCATCAGCTATACTGCGGGCGTGCCTCCGGTTGTGGCGGCGCTGCTGATTGCCGATGGCACATGGGACGCAAGGACCATGGCGAATGTAGAGGAACTGGACCCCGCGCCGTTCTTGAACCTTCTGAACCAGATGGGCTTACCCACACGCATAGCCGATGCCAACGGCGATCGCGCATTGCTGTTCTAGAAACCGGGGCAATCCCCCCGAAAGCAAGGGGCCGCATAGCGGCAGCTTCACTGAAGACCTGATCATCGGCATCCTGAAAGAGCACGCTGAGGCATGGCAGTGCCTCTGGTCGGGGTGCCATGCCGAACGGGGTTTGTGTAGCCGGTCTGCGCTGCAAGCGCGGCGTCAGCCGCTGCCAGGTAGCGCATTGAAAATGCGCGTGAGGCGATGCGAACATCCTTAAATGGAAGGCCATTTATGGCGGCATGGACGTCAGAGAGCCGAATCGTCTGAACGGCCTTGAGGATGTGGACGCCCGTCTGACTAGGCCCTTGGCTATGCCATGCTTGACGATGCCGCGCTGAAAGACCTGTTGGGAAAGAAATGGTGATCCGCGTCGCAGGGCGGCAAGCAATCGCGCATCTGGTAAAGGGCCACGGGACGAGCGAGCAGCGGGCGTGCCGACGGGTCGGCTGAGCGCACCCGACCTGCCTGGGCCGGTCAATGCGCAGCCTGCCATGGCGGACCATGGCTGGATCCACGGATAAAACATCACCGTGTCTGCCTCATTGGCGGCTGCCAATTCTTGTACCGTGACCCCCTTCAGCGCGTCCAACGCCACACACGCGTTGAACGCCGCATCGTGGTTCCTGCGTTTCGACATGTTCTGATCCCGGCGTCTGGGGGGTCAGCAAACCTCAGATCGTGGCCCCCGCCACTGTCCGATTTTCGCGGGGATTGCTTACAAAGCCAAACATATCCTATCATGGATCAGCATCTGCGTTCGCAGCGATGATAAGCTTGTTTGAGCTGGTGCTGTCGCGGCGATCATTTTCTGCCGGTGCATCTAGGAGAATTCATCATGGATTTTGAGCCTTCCGAATATTCGCATGGCCGAAGTGATGCGCTGTTTCACGTCTACGCGAGCGGTCAATCCCGATGATGATTGGCGAGCTTTCACGCACCGAGCGCTGGGTGGCTATTGCCATCTTGCTGTTGATGGCTGGCTGCGGCCTGTTTCTTGCGGCCGCCGGGCGGAGCGATCCACTGGGCGGGCAGGGCTGGATCGTGCTGCTGGCGGCCCTTGCGGGACTGTTTTGGCTGGTGCGGCACTATGATGACGTCGAACCCGGCGCGGCGCGGCTTACACAGTATTACGACACCCCCAGCAAGCTGGGCATCATATTGGCAATGGGCTGGGCGGTGGCCGGCATGGCAATTGGCGACTGGGTCGCCTGGCTGATGGTCTATCCCGACCTGACCTTTGATGCCGCTTGGGCCAGCTTTGGCCGCCTGCGCCCACTGCACACATCGGCCGTGATCTTCGGTTTTGGTGGCAATGCGCTGATCGCCACATCGTTTCATGTGCTGCAACGCACCTCGCAGGCGCGACTGTGTGACCAGATCAGCCCACTGTTCGTGCTGCTGGGGTTCAACCTGTTTATTGTCGTGGCCGGAGTGGGCTATCTGCAAGGTATCACTCAGTCCAAGGAATATGCCGAGCCGGAATGGTACATGGACATCTGGCTGACAGTGGTATGGGTGACCTATTTCAGCATCTACATCCGCACCTTGGCCCGCCGGAAAGAGCCGCACATCTATGTCTCCAACTGGTATTACCTCGCCTTCATCCTGTTGATGGCGGTGTTGCACATCGTCAACGGTTTGTCGCTGCCGGTTTCCTGGGGCCATGCGAAAAGCTACTCGGCGTTTTCAGGCGTGCAGGATGCGATGGTGCAGTGGTGGTATGGGCATAACGCAGTGGCGTTCTTCTTGACCTCGGGCTTTTTGGGGATGCTGTATTATTACCTCCCGAAACGCGCAGGGCGACCGATCTTTTCCTACCGGCTGTCGATTCTGTCGTTTTGGGGCATCGTGTTTTTCTACATGTGGGTTGGGTCACACCATCTGCTGTATACCGCGTTGCCGATCTGGGTGCAGACGCTGGGAATGGCGTTTTCCATCGTGCTTCTGGTGCCAAGCTGGGCCTCGGCTGGCAATGCGTTGATGACGCTGAACGGCGCTTGGGGAAAGGTGCGCGACGATGCGACCCTGCGCTTCATGTTCATCGCGGCGGTATTTTACGGGCTGTCAACATTCGAAGGATCATTCCTGGCGATCCGTCCGGTAAACTCGCTGTCACATTATACTGATTGGACGGTGGGCCATGTTCATTCCGGTGCCTTGGGATGGGTGGCGATGATCACCTTTGGCGCAATCTATGCGGCGGTGCCGTGGCTGTGGAGGCGGGAGGCGATGTATTCCAACCGCTTGATCGAATGGCACTTCTGGTTGGCGCTGTCGGGTACGGTGATCTACGTCGTGGCCTTGTGGAACGCAGGCATCCTGCAAGGGCTGATGTGGCGCACGACCACGGCAGACGGCAGCCTTGCCTATTCCTTTACCCAGTCGATGGAAGCAATGCGCCCTTACTACATCACCCGCGCCATCGGCGGGCTGGTGGTTCTGCTGGGTGCCATCGTGGGCAGCTACAACGTCTGGATGACGATCCGCACGGCCCCTGCAACGCAACGGGCGGACGACGTGCCAGAATTGCAGGTGGCCTGATGCTGTTCGGTCTGCATTACAAGCTGGAGCGGAAATCGGTGGCCTTTGTGCTGGCGATCATCGCGGCCTCTGCCGTGGGCGGCATCGTCGAGATCGTGCCGCTGTTCACCATTGACCAAACGGTCGAAGAGGCCCCCGACATGCGGGTCTACACACCGCTGGAGCTGGCCGGGCGCAACATCTATGTGCGCGAGGGCTGCTATGCCTGCCACAGCCAGATGATCCGCACCCTCGCGGATGAGGTGGACCGGTACGGACCCTATTCTCGTGCGGTGGAATCACAATATGACCACCCGATGCTGTGGGGGTCCAAGCGCACTGGACCTGATCTGGCGCGGGTCGGCGAGAAATACTCCAACGATTGGCACGTCGCCCATCTGATGAATCCGCGTGATGTGGTGCCGACGTCGATCATGCCGCGCTATGGCTGGCTGGCGCGGACCGACCTGAGGGTGGATGATCTGGGCCTGCATCTGACGGCACTGCAAAAGTTGGGCGTGCCCTACACGCCACAGATGATTGCAAACGCTTCGGCAGATGCCTTGGGTCAGGCCAGCCCTGACAGCGACCGCGCGTCGGGTGTAGCGGAACGTTACGGCGAAGCGACGACAATTGCCGCCTTTGATGGCGTGCCGGGTGGGCCGACCGAGATGGATGCCGTTGTCGCCTATCTGCAAATCCTCGGGCGGCTGACGGATGTAGCGAAGGTGTCCCCATGACACATGAATTTGCCCTGTGGCTGTCGAAAACGGTAGGGCTGTTCTACCTGCTGGCAATGTCGGTGGGCGTGCTGGTCTACGTCTACTGGCCCGCCAACAAGGACCGTTTCGACGCTGCAGCCCGCGCCATTCTGGACGAGGAGGACCGGGAATGAGCGGGCCGGCGGAACGCGACCCGGTTTCTGGCTATCTGACCACAGGTCACGCCTGGAACGGCATCACCGAACTCAACACGCCCGTGCCGCGCGCGGTTTGGGGCTTTATGACGGTGGCGCATGTGGTGGGGGTGGCGATGCTGATCCTGCTGCCTGCTGTTCCGCTGTGGCACAGCTTTACGCCCGGGTTGCTGGGCCTGAATGAGGCGCAGCGCATCAATGCCGCGGTGGCCACTGCTGCTGCGGTGCGCGCGCCATGGACTGACACGATCCTTGCCAGTGACTATCCTACCATTCAGGCCGATCCGGCCCTGATGCGGATTGTACGCGCCACTGGCGGGCCATTGTTCGGCACCAATTGTGCTGCTTGCCACGGGGTTGAGGGCGCGGGAAATCTCGGGTTTCCCATACTTAACGATGACGACTGGCTGTGGGGCAGAGATCCCGAAATCATCCATGAAACTCTGCGCGTGGGCATCAACGTGGCCCATCCCGACACCCGCTATGCCCAGATGCCTGCCTTCGGCCGTGAGGAATTGCTGACACGTGACCAGATCGAGATCCTGATCCCGCATGTGATCGGACTTGGTACCGCTGGGGCGGCTACAACTCCCGAAGCAGTGACCCTGTTTGCCGAAAACTGTGCCTCTTGTCACGGTGAGGCGGGCAAGGGGCTTGTCGAAGTGGGCGCGCCGAACCTTACCGATGCCATCTGGCAATATGGCGGCACTCCGGGAGCCATCCGCACCACACTGCGCAATGGAAGGCAGGGCCAGATGCCCGCGTGGGAAACCCGGCTGACTGAGGTCGAGCGCAAGATCCTCACCCTTTATGTTCTGAATTTCGGGGCCGATCGATGATGCCGCACCGCGTCTCGCTTGGCGGGCTTGCCGCAATCGGGGTGGTCGCGGTAATTCTTTTGGCCAACGCGCATCTGGCCTATGTGGCGTTTGCCTCGCAGCCCGGCTGTGTGCCGCATCTGCGAACGGGAGAGCCTTCCGAAGGTGCCGCCTTCGCTGCCGCGAAATCCTCATGCTGACCACAAAGGGGGCCCGTTCATGACGACCATTCCCGCAGTTTCCGACCGGATCCGGACCGTACCGGTCTGGGCGCGTAACCTGCCCGCCCGCACAGCACTGGACTGGCTGGCTGCTGGATGGCGTGACCTGTGGCGCAATCCGGCACCCAGCCTTGCCTACGGCCTGGCTGTGGCGCTGGTTTCGCTGGCGATTGTTGTGGGGTTGTTCGGCCTTGGGTGGGATTTCATCCTGCTGCCCGCCCTTGCCGGGTTTCTGGTCACAGGGCCGGTGCTGGCCATCGGGCTGTATGAAAAGTCGCGCAGGCTGGCTGCGGGGCAAGGCGTGCATCTGTCGCAGATGATGCTGGTGCGCCCGGCGTCGGGTGGACAGGTTCTGTTTGCGGGCGCACTGCTGATGACTGTAATGCTGCTGTGGATGCGCGCGGCGGTGCTGATCTATGCGCTGTTTCTGGGTGTGCAAGCCTTTCCGGGGTTTGCGGAAATCGCGCCGATGCTGTTCGGCACGGTCACTGGCTGGGCGATCCTTATCACCGGGTCGGCCATCGGTGCGCTGTTCGCCGCGTTCGCCTTTGGCATCAGCTTGTTCGCCATTCCGATGCTGCTGGATCGGCGCACCGATGCGCTGACGGCGATGGGCACCAGCCTTGCGCTGGTCTGGCACAACATGCCAGTAGCGCTGGCCTGGGGGGCGATCGTGGCGGGGCTGACGGGGATGGCAATTCTGACCGGTCTGGTGGGGCTTATCGTCGTCTTTCCCCTGCTGGGACATGGCACATGGGCGGCGTGGCGGGCGATGCAGGCCGCCGTCCCCGAAGAATGAACGCCGGGATGCCCGCCATGTCGGCCTGCCCCGCCTGTGGCGTGGGGTCGCTGGCGTTGGCCACCGCGCTGCCCCCCGCACGGTTGATGCTGTCGCTGCCGCACATCCACTGCGCCGCCTGCATCGGCAGCATCGAGGCGGCTTTGCGCAAGGTGCCCGGCGTGACCTCTGCCCGCGTCAACCTGACCCTGCGGCGTGGCAGCATCGACGCCGCCCCCGGCACCACCGCGGCCAGCCTCGTCGCGGCTTTGGCAGACATTGGGCAGGAGGCGCATGAACTGGACCCCGGGGCCCTGTCGGCCACCGAGACCGACCGGCAGGGGCAGGCCCTGCTGATGCGGCTGGCAGTTGCCGGGTTCGGCATGATGAACATCATGATTTTGTCGGTCGCGGTCTGGTCCGGGGCAGGGGAGGCGGCACGCGGGATGTTCCACTGGATCTCCGCCGCCATTGCGCTGCCGACAGTCGCCTTCGCCGCACAGCCGTTCTTTCGCAGCGGATGGATGTCGCTGCGGGCCAGGCGGATGGGGATGGATGTGCCAATTTCGCTGGCGATCGTGCTGGCCTGTGCGGTGTCCGTCTCGGAAACGCTGCAAGGCGGGCGGCACGCGTGGTTCGATGCTGCTGTGTCGCTGACCTTCTTTTTGCTGGCGGGCCGCTATCTGGACCACCGCACCCGCGCCGCCGCCCGGTCTGCCGCCGCTGTGCTTTCGGCGCTCGAGGTACCGCGCGCATGGCTGGTGGGCCCGCAGGGTGCGCAAGAGGTGCCGGTGGCCGACCTCTGCCCCGGCGATCTGGTTCTGGTGCGCCCCGGTGGCCGGATGCCGGTGGACGGCGTGGTGACCCAAGGCAGCAGCGAGGTGGACCGCGCCATTCTGACCGGCGAAAGTCTGCCGGTATATGCCGGTCCGGGGTCTGTGGTTTCGGCGGGCGAGACAAACCTGACCGGGCCGCTGACGCTGCGGGTGACGCATGCCGGGGCCGACAGTTCGCTACACCGGATGGCCGATCTTGTGGCGGTCGCCGAGGCGTCGCGCACCCGCTATACCGCGCTGGCCGACCGTGCGGCGCGGATTTATGCGCCGGCGGTGCATGTGCTGGCGTTTGGGGCCTTTGCGGTTTGGCTGGGGCTGTCCGGCGATGCGCGGCTGGCGGTCAACATTGCAGTGGCCGTGCTGATCATAACCTGCCCTTGTGCGCTGGGGCTGGCAGTTCCCGCCGTGGTGACGGCCGCCAGCGGGCGGCTGTTCCGGCGCGGCTTGCTGATAAAGGACGCAACCGCGCTGGAACGGCTGGCAGAGGTGGACGTGGTCGTGTTCGATAAGACCGGCACACTGACGCTGGGGGTGCCACAGGTGCGGGGGCTGGCAAGCTATGACCCTGCAGTTCTGGCGGTGGTGGCGGCAATGGCCGAAGGATCAGCGCACCCCTTGGCCCAGGCACTGGCTGCGGCCTGCAGTGCCGCGAAAATGCCGGTGGCAGTGGTGACCGACCTTATCGAGGTGCCCGGGTGCGGAATCGGTGGAAAGTGGCAAGGCCGATCCGTGCGTCTGGGCCGGGCGGATTGGACAGGTGCGATTTCTGCAGACACAACCGCCACCTACCTGCGCATCGGCGATGATGCGCCGGTCACCTTCATCTTCGACGACACGCCCCGCCCCGGTGCTGCCGAGGCGGTCGCGGGCCTTCACGCCCAAGGTCTGACAGTCATCCTGATGTCGGGCGACAGTGTTGGCCCGGTCAACGCGCTGGCCGATCGCCTGGGCATTTCCGATCGCATGGCGAACCAGCGGCCCGCCGACAAGGTGGCCCGCATTGGGGCGCTGACCGCCGCAGGCCACAAGGTGCTGATGGTCGGCGACGGGCTGAACGATACCGCGGCCCTGGCCACAGCCCATGTGTCCATTGCGCCCGCATCAGGCTTGGATGCGGCGCGGGCGGCATCGGACATCGTCTTGCTGGGCACCTCGCTGGCCTCCCTGGCCGACGCTGTGCGGATCGCCCGCGTTTCCACACGGCGGATGCGGCAGAACTTTGCGATCTCTGTCGCCTACAACCTCGTCGCCGTGCCCTTTGCCCTGTTGGGCTTTGCCACACCTCTGCTGGCGGCAATTGCCATGTCGGCTTCATCAATCACCGTGTCCCTGAATGCGATGCGGATACGCTGATGGATGTCCTGTTCTGGCTGATCCCGGTGTCAATCTCGTTGGGCGGTCTCGGCCTGCTGGCCTTTGTCTGGACATTGCGACATCGCCAATACACTGACCCCGACGGTGATGCTGCACGGATTTTGCTGCCCGACTGGGATGACCAGCCAAAACCTTGACCCAACGATCCGCAAACCGGATCGACCGCCGTCAAATTGGGCAGACTTGCCGCATCTGCCGATGCCGCCGTCACCTGCGCAAGTACTTGATCAAAGCCGCAATCGCCAGCACGGCCAAAGCAAGCATGACCCACATCCCGAGCCCGCCATAGCCCATGTCATAACCGTTCATCATGTCCTGGTTCCTTATATTCCACAAAGGGCACTCTGGGCTGGTTTTGCGCCTGCGTCGTTGATGCAGATCAGGGTGCGGGATGTTGATCCAGATCAGGGTGCGGGTGCCCAGAATTGCTTGGCTTTGCAGCGTGTCCGGCCTGCCGGGCATTGCGTCTGTAAGATGATTGCAGGCAAGGAAGAATGGAGCAAACCGATGACGACCGACCCCTATGCCGCCCTTGGGCCAACCACAAGACTTGCGTCAGCGGATCGGGCCGCGGTTTGTGGACCTGCGCAACGTCTGATTTGCAGCACGATGCCTAACGCCTGCGAACCGAATTGCCCCCAGCCAGAATACTGTTGATCAGTTTGGCGACGGCGGTATGCAGTTCAGATGTGCCGTCTTCGCCCTTTGGCGCATGATGATGGGCAGCGGCGGCGTCCTTCAGAATGCCAATGATTTCCAACTCTGGCAGGATGTTGTGGTCGTTCAATGCCAAAAGGAGCGATTCGCAGATTGCCAGCGCCGCAGTGCCGGAGATGTCGTTTAACTGAGCCATCGGTGGGTCTCTTTCCAAACTATCCTGCCGTCAGTTACAGGGCCTGTCGCCGAACGTGGAACAAAATGCACTTTGCCAGAGTTTCACAGGGCCGGACTGATCGAAATCAGCTTTGAAAGACACTATCTTTGTCAAGAACGCTGTAAGATGGCACTCCCGCTTGGGCGCCGAGCCTTCCTTCGGCCAAGGATGACTGATGATCCAAGACAGCCCTCTCGCGCGCAAACTTGGCGCATTTGTCGCCTTGTCGGACGAAGACTTGACAACTCTCGACCGTCTGCACCACCGCCGTCGCAAATTCTTGGCCGGCGTCGATCTTGTGCATCAGGGGCAGGCGGATCAGTCGGCCTATATTCTTGCCAAAGGCTGGGTCTGTTCCTACAAAATTCTGCCCAATGGCACCCGCCAGATTGTTGATTTTCAGATCCCCGGAGACTTCTTGGGCCTGCGGTCTCTCCTATTCCGCACCGCCGACCATAATATCGAGCCTGTGACCCCGGTCGAGGCGTCAGAGGTGATTGTCACCGACTTGCTGGATGCATTTGTCCAAACCCCGCGCCTCGCGACCGCATTGCTGTGGGCCGCGTCCCGCGACGAGGCGATGGTGGTTGAACATCTGGTCAGCATCGGGCGGCGCAATGCTCTGGAACGGACAGCGCACTATCTGCTGGAATTCGGGGCGCGGTTGAAGCTGGTAGGATTGGCCACCAGAACGGGGTATGACTGCCCTCTGTCGCAATACATGCTCGCCGATGCACTTGGGCTGAGTTCGGTCCATGTGAACCGGGTATTGCGGCAGCTGCGCGAGATGGGGCTTCTGACGTTTCAGCAAGGCCATGTAACCTTTGACGATTTCGACGGGCTGGTGACACTGGTCGATTTTGACAAGGCATATCTGGATCATGATGGGCCCCTGTTACGCTGAAATGATTACTTTCAGCGCCTTGGTCTTGGCGGCGTTGCCAAAGGTTTCGTAAGCCTTGAGCATGTCGGAAAGGTCAAATCGGTGCGTGATCAGCAGTGCAGGATTGATCTTTTTCGCAGCCACTGTCTTGAAAAGCATCGGAATGGTCGCCGTATCGACCAGCCGAGTGGTGATGGCGATATTGCGGTCCCAAAGTGTTTCCAGATGCAGATCGACGGCCTTGCCGTGTACCCCCACATTTGCGATGACTCCGCCAGGTGCGACCAGCTGTTGGCAAAGCTCGAACGTGGCCGGCACGCCCACCGCTTCGATGACCGTATCCGCGCCGACGTTGTCGGTCAGCGCCATGACGGCAGCCGCGGCCTTGCCATCTGCACTGTTGATCGTCGTGGTCGCACCGAATGTTTCAGCGATTTCCAGCCGATTGTCATCCAGATCAATCATGATGATTTGCGCTGGTGAATAGAATTGTGCGGTCAGCAAGGCAGCAAGCCCGATCGGCCCCGCGCCCACGATCACCACGCTGCTGCCGGGGGCGACCTTGCCGTTCAACACGCCACATTCGAAGCCGGTGGGCAGAATGTCGCTCAGCATCACCAGCGCCTCTTCGTCGGCACCACCGGGGATGTGGTACAGGCTCAGGTCGGCATGGGGCGTGCGTACGAACTCGGCCTGCGTCCCGTCGATCTTGTTGCCGAGTATCCAGCCACCCGTCGTGCAATGGGAATACATCTGCTTGCGGCACCACACGCATTTGCCGCACGCACTGATGCAGGAAATCAAGACCCGGTCCCCTGGCTTGAACGAGGTGACTGCGGACCCCACGGCGTCAATGATGCCAACGCCTTCATGGCCAAGGATGCGGCCCGGTTCACAGGTTGGAACATCGCCCTTGATGATATGCAAATCGGTGCCGCAGATCGTGGTCTTGGTGATCCGCACGATGGCGTCGGTCGGCGCGGTGATGCCCGGCTTGGGCCGGTCTTCCAGCGCGATCTTGCCGGGTCCGTTGTAAATCAGTGCTTTCATGGCAGATGTCCTTTTCAGGTCTGATCCAATTTGAAAATCTTTGCGCACATCTGCGAAGAAATACGTGAAGCCCGCATCCCGCTTTGGAGCGTGGGCAACAATATGCGGGTCGCGGGCTTCACATTCGCTCAGAACACTCTGCCAATGCGATTGGCAGTCACGCACCCTTGTCGCCGCTCTCGGTCAAGCGTGCACTGATCCAGATTGGTCAGTGCGTTCTTTTTGATACTCTTCGCCTCTTGCCGGTTCAGGGCTGATCCGTGTGTTGGACCGCGCTTCCAGAACGGCGTGGGCGTCTTGCATCGTGCCGATCCCGGCCAGACCGCCGCTGTCACGCACAAAGGCGGTGGCGGGGGCAATTTTCGGTCCCCATGGAACCCGCCACAAACACCATCTTGTCCAGTGCGTGCGTGTGGCGTGATCGTCGAAGGCCGGCTCGTTTGGCGCGCCCCAATCCCGCATCACGGCGGCAACATCCGTCAGCATCAAAAGCACG
>JANNNF010000330.1:0-3220 GCA_031398405.1 Rhodobacterales bacterium
GACGACGAAAACGCAGTGGAAGAAAAGACTGCGCTGATGGCCCCGAAGGCCCCGCAGCGCAGCGGGTTGATGACGGCCTCGCCCGATTGGGGCGATGATGGCGAAAATGGCGGGCTTAACCCGCGCGATTATGTCAGTTCACTGGCACGGGGGTTAGAGGTGCTGCGCGCCTTCAACCGTACGGGGCGCAAGATGACCTTGTCGGAAGTGGCGGCGGAAACTGGCAACACCCGGGCGGGCGCGCGGCGTATATTGCTGACGCTGGTGCATGAAGGCTATGCGGTGGCCGATGGCAAGCTGTTTGACCTGACGCCGCAGGTGCTGGAGCTGGGCTATTCGGTGCTGTCGTCCAAAGGCGCGTGGGATATTGCCCGTCCCTTCATCGACCATCTGTCTGAAGACCTGCGCGAATCCGTTTCCGCCGCCGTGCTGGACAAGTTCGATGTCGTCTATGTCAGCGGTGCACAGTATCACCGCGTGATTTCGGTCGGCATCGCCGTGGGCTCACGGTTTCCGGCCCATGTCACCGCGACCGGGCGAGTGTTGCTGTCGGCCCAGTCCGAAGAGATGTGGCCGGGGATTCTGCAAAATATTCCCCTGACCCCGATGACCGATCGCACTGTCACCAACCGCGCCGAGTTTCGCGCGATTTTGGCCGATGTGCGCGGCAAAGGCTGGTCTCTTGTGGATCAGGAGCTGGAAATCGGCCTGATGTCCATTGCCGTGCCGCTGCGCAACGCACATGGCGGGTTGGTGGGGGCGATCAACGTGGGCGTGCCGACAGTGCGGATGACCCCGGTGGAAATGGTTGATTACATCTTGCCGCGCCTTCTGGATACCGCATCGAACATCTCGCAGGCGCTTAAACGGTAAACCGGGCCGGACTGTAAGGGTTGGCATCCAGCACATCCGTCTGGCCTGTCGCAATCGCCGCTGCCGCCCGCCCGACCAGCGGACCCAGCGTATAGCCAGCATCGCCCGGCACCGCGACGATCACCCGGGGGGCCACGCGCCCCAGCACGGTCTTGCCGTCAATTGTGGTATTCATACCGGCCCAGGTGCGGATCACCCGCAGCCCGGCAATGCCGGGCACGAGTCGCGCCGCCAGCGCCACATTGCCCAGCATCGACCCCGCCAGAACCCCAGGCACTTGCGCATTGCCCCGACTGTCTGCTGCCCAACCCCCGCCAATTACAATCTGCCCAGTGCCGAACTGTTTGAGGGTGATCGACCGTTCCGCATGTTGAATCAGATGGTTGATCTGTGCCGTCGCAGCCTCGGTGATGTTCATGTGCAGGGGTTCCGCCCGGCTTGGCACCGCCAGCCCAAAGCCCGTAACCAGATCGCCCACACCCCAGGCCGCGGCAATGATCACCTGATCGGCATGGTAACTTACAGCCCCATGGGCCGTGCCGTCAGCCTCCAGCGCCAAAATCCGGTCGGCCACAAACACCACGCCAAGGCTTTCCGCCCGCTCCCGCAACCGGGCGTTCGCGGCCAGAGGGTTCAGCTTTCCTTCATCATGGCACAGCTCTGCCCCCACGATCTGCGGCCCCAACCACGGGGCCAGACGGTCGAGCGCGTCACGATCCAGTATCTCAACCGACAACCCCTTCGCGCGTTCGCGGTCTGCTTTCTTCTCTAAAAACCGAAGTTGTTCATCGCCTTCCGCCAGCATCAGCCCGCCCTTGCGCACCAGATCGAACGGGCCAAGGGCTGCGTCCAGCCTTTCCCATTCTCGTACTGCTTGCAGGTACAGCGGCAGCGAAGCTTCGACATTAGGGGCCTGATCGGGGTAGAGGCGGATGAAGCGGCTTTGCAACTGCACATGCAGACTGCCCGCGTTGGCGGTAGAGCCGGCGTTGATGCCCGTATCCACGATGCAGACGGTCGCTCCCTGTTCTGCAGCGGCAATGGCGGCGGTCACTCCGGTGACGCCACCGCCGATGATTAGTAGATCAGGCTTGCCCATCCAGCGCCTCTTGTGCCGCCAGAATGACGGCGATGCTGACGGGCTTGATCGGCACCCTTGGCGCGAAATGGCTGCGGTCGTCCAACGCCCGCCCGGTTTGTTCCGCCACCAACCGCGCCGCCACGGGGCCACAATAACGACCCTGACAGCGGCCCATCCCCACCCGAGTTGCCCGCTTCAACGTGCCCGCATGGCCCGGTTTGTCAGCAATTCCGGCACGCAGGTCGCCCAGGGAAATTTCCTCACACCGGCAGATGATCGTGGCGTCGGGGGTGGATTGCAGCGAACGAGGGGAGGGTTGATACATTGCCCACAGCTTGGCTTGAAAACTGCGATGTTGGCGCAGTCTGGTGTGCAAGGCGGTGGCATCTGGCAGGGTCACGCCTTGGCATACTGCTGCCGCCGCCCGCCCTGCAATCTGGCCTTCAACCTCTGCCGCAGGTGCGCCACCAAGGCCCGCGCAATCGCCCACGGCAAAGAGATTGTGCACCGTCGTCGCCATCGCCGCATCACGGGTGCAGCGCAGGTGGCCGAACGCTGGATCATACGTCATCGCCGCACCAAGGAGGCGCAGAATTTCGTTCTGCGGCTCAAACCCATCGTTCATGCACAGCGCATCAACCAGCACAGACTGACCGCCGCTGAAGGTTGCCCGCAAGGCCCCGGCCTCTGCCACTACCGACAGCAGCCCGGTGCCATAGCGAATTGGTACGCCCCGTTTGCGCAACGCGGCCAACATTTCAAAACCTTTGGCCGCAAGGGCCGGCCCCGCCATGGCCAAAGCCATCGCCGCGAGAGGTTGCGCAAAGGGCGAGGCCGCACCCTCGGCCACCATCACCACGTCTACGCCGCCTTCGACCAATTCGCGCGCGACTTGCAGGTTCAGCGGACCCGAGCCGCACACCGCGACCCGCTTGCCCGGCAAGGTGCGATAACTGCGCCATAAGGTTTGTGCAGCCCCCGTCGTCATCACCCCCGGCAGGGTCCAGCCCGGCACCATGCGCGGTCGTTCGTAGGCCCCGGTCGCCACAATCGCCGTCTTTGGCTGGGCGATCAAAGCGCCCCCGTGATGTTCGGCCAGGAATAGGAGGCCGTCGAAAGCGCCCCAGATTTCAACCCCGGCGATAATCTCGACCCCCGCCGTCAGCGCCTTCACGACCAGCGCCTGCCCCTCAGCCTGTTGCGCGTCCAGAGGACCCACACCCCCGGCGGATTGCTTGAAATACTGCCCGCCCGCGACCTTTCGTT
>JANNNF010000336.1:0-3891 GCA_031398405.1 Rhodobacterales bacterium
CCGATCAGGGCCGGTCCAGAGCACGCGGTGTGCGTGTGATCAGTCGTCGTTGTTGGAAGACGAGTTGGACGAGCTGTTGCTTGAAGAGTTGGAAGAGCTGTTCGAGTTCGAGTTGGAAGAACTGTTGCTCGACGAGTTCGAGTTCGAGTTGGAAGAACTGTTGCTCGACGAGTTCGAATTCGAGTTGGACGAGCTATTGCCTGACGAGTTCGAATTCGAGTTGGACGAGCTGTTGCTTGACGAGTTCGAATTGGAATTCGAGTTGCTAGATCCCCCGCGCTTGCCCTTCGTGCCATTCAGATGCTTGGCCTTGAAGTCGATCAGTTTCACATCGTCACCTGCCGCTGCGCCGGTCAGGAACGCGGGCAAGCTGAATGTCACCGTACCGGCTTGCACGATCGCAGGGGCAACGGCAGTTGCGGTCATCACGGCGGCGGTCATCAGGGTCTTTAAGAGTGTCATTGGTCTTTCCTTTCAGTGCGGCCTTGGCCGGGTTGCTCGTACCAAGACAACGCCGCAGCGAGCGTTCTATTCCGACGAACTTTGTTTTCCTGCAGACCTTTTCCCGAGTCTGCGCAACCCACTGGCCTACCAAAGAAAATGCCGCCCGGAACAACCGGGCGGCACGGTGGGGTGGCAAGGCTTGCCCTTTAGCGAGTCCACGCATTTGCGATGGCCGCCGTCTCTTCCTCGGAGGTCATGAAGGCCCCGGCACCGATCCGGTCCAGAAACGGAGCAAAGCTCTGTGCTTCGGTTCCGCTGGCTGTGCCGAAACCCTCGGCCTCTGCCGCATCTGCCAGGGTCTCGGTCAGAACAGTTTCGACCGTCCACCCTGTGCCTTCGGTGCAGGCAAGGGCCGCATTCAACAACCCTTTTGCCGCGTCAATCAACTCTATCTCGCGGCAAAAGCCTGTGGGTGTGGGCACCGAGGCAAGGATCATCACCTCGACCCCGCCATTCAGCACCTGCACTGTGCCTGCGGGTAGCGATGTCAGGGCAACCGTCACAGGGCTGTCGACGGCCAGCGGACCAGGTATCAGCAGAAGTGCGTCAGTGCCCGGCAGAAAGGCCGTAACCGCAAGACCAGCCGCAAATGCTGCCCCTGCCAGCAGCCCACCCCAATTGGTAAACCCCAGTCGATTGCGGGACTTCTGCTGAAAGGGAACCACCTTTGCCTGCGGTGCCGCTGGTGCAGCACCAAGGATCAGGTCGCGCAGCGCAAGTGGTACCGCTTCCTCCGTCGGGGCGGCAAAGGCCCGCAACAGGGCAGCGTTTGCCGCCATCAGATCGTCGACATATATTTGATCCTGCGGGTGGTCGGCCAGATGCATGACTATCGCTGCCGCCTCTTCGGGCGACAGTTCGCCGTCTACAAAGGCGGCCAGACGGTCTTTGTCCATTGCTGTCGGGCGGTTCATTGGCGGCGTCCTTCACTGAGACCGAGCTTGGGCAAAAGCGCCTCGCGGGCGCGGGACAGGCGGCTCATCACGGTGCCGATGGGCAGATCCAGAACCTCTGCGGTTTCCTTATAGCTGAGCCCTTCAATGGCAATCAGCGCAAGTACCTCGCGTTGCCCTTCCGGCAGGGTTGCCATTGCCCCACGCACCTGTGCCAACATCATGCGATCCTCGGGCAACTGCGCTGCCTTGCCGTCATCGCTCAGATAGGCTTCGTCTGGGTCTACGGCAGTTCCGCGCGTACGGGCGCGGCGACGGTCGTCCAGCCAAAGGTTCTGAATAATGCGATACATCCAACTGTCCATCCGGGTGCCCGCCCGGAACTGGTCAGCGTTGCGCAACGCCTTTTCACAGGCAGCCTGAACCAGATCATCCGCATCCTGCGCATGGCCGACCAGACTGCGCGCAAAGCGCCTCAAATTTGGAACGAGGGCGATCAGGTTGCGCCGGAATGTGTCTGTCATAAAATCCTTCCTAATCCATCCAGAAGGAATAACGAGCCAGCACGCATTCTATTCCATCGAACAGACACAAAATGTCGTCGCCGACGCAAGCGTGCCTTGCATCCGACAGCGCGCGACCCTGTAAAACATCTCTTGCTCACATCAAGCTTGACGGCCACCTGCATCATGTCGGTGAAATCCAGACTGAACTCCAGATGCCAAGACGGAAGCCGATAAAGCAGCCGATTGCATTGCGTTCCCGAGGGGCACGTCACCCTCGTCACCCACCATTGGTCAGTCTCCGTCGATCACGGGCCCGTGGTCGGCGGGACGGCGATAACTATATCCCGCTGTCGCCACCTGCCGCGCGTCGATGTGAACCGCCACCGGCGACACCTTTGCATCAGATGCCAAAAGTTCAGCCATGCGGGCGCGGATGCTTTCGCTTTGTGCGGTCAGTGGGATAATCGTGGGAAAAACCAAACCTAACGTTTATTATCATCGCCTTATGGATTGTAAGAGGGAGTGTGCGCCGCCCCCCTCGGCCTGCGACTTCACCCCCCGGCGGGATATTTAGCCCAGCGTGAAATCGGCGAGGTAGCGGGCGGCTTCCTTGCGGGCGAAGGATTTGAGCCTTGGGCCGTGGATTTCTAAGAACGCGGCGGCAGTCTCGGCGTCGTGTTTTGATAAATCGCGGATCCACCAGGCGATGGCCTTCTGGATGAACCAGTTGCGATCCTCGACATAGGCCGCAGCCCAGCCAAGCGCGCGGGCGCGGATGGCGAGGTCGGCTTCCTTTGGGTTTGGCTTTTTCGCGTAGGGCAGGGTGATCACCAGTGCTGCGCGGCGGGTCCACATGTTTTCGTGGTTGGTCCAGGCTTCCACGGTTTCGATGCGGATCGGGTCGGCGAGCAGCCGCTTTTGCCCCGCGGTGGTGGCATGATCCGCAATCGCCCAGGCGTCAAATTGTGGCACCCAATCGCAGATCAACGCCCAAGCAGCGTCATCCGGGCGGATCCGGGCCTGAGTCAGCAGTTTGGCGGCGGCAACCCGGGCCTCATGGATGTCGGTGGCCCAGAGGTCGGCGGCCAAGGCGATACGGTTCTCGAGCGTCAGATCGACACGCCATTGGTCGGTCAGCGCTTCGATCTGCGGCACCGTCACGCCAAGATAAATGCGGGTGGCTTTGTGGTAGGCGAGGGCCTGTTCGGCGAGGGTGGCGTTGGACAGGGCTTCGAGTTGCGCAAGAGGGGTCACAGGTTGGCCTCGATTCCGGTGGGCAGACCATCGATGCTGTGACGGTTGCGAGAGTCCCAATAGTCGCGCAGGCCGTCGGGGCCTTTGTCGGTCGCCCATTTGTGCAGAACCGGGCGATCCTCGCGAAACTCCATGAACGGTACGGCAAAACCGCAGGAGGATTGAACGAGGTCAACCCTCACATCGAAGATTTGCTGGGCACCGGGCAGGGCGGGCAACTGGGCGGCCAGGTCTGCCCAGTCGGGGACGGACTGATGCACTGCGCGCGCCGTGCCATAGGCCCGCAGGATGATGGGCCGGGCACCAAAACTGCACCACATCAGCGTCATGCGCGGATCAACGGGCAGATGCGCCGCCGTTTCATTGCCCGATCCGGTGACGTTCAGCCAGATGATCCTGGTCGGGGTCAGCACGCGCAGACTGTCCATCCCCTTGGGCGATAGGTTGACCCGGGCGTCGGGAACGGCTGTCGCGACAAAGTAGATCGGGCTGCCGTCGATCAGGGTCAGGTGGTCGGCTTGCAGCGCGTCAAATTGCTTTGCCATCATTCCACCGTCACGGATTTCGCCAGATTGCGGGGCTGGTCCACATCGGTGCCATTGGCGATGGCGGTTTGGTAGGCCAGCAGTTGCGCCGGGATCGCCTAGAGGATCGGCGCGCACAGCGGAGCCACTTGCGGCAGAGTCAGGGAGCGCCACGCACCTGCACGCGCCTCGGCCACGCCCAGCGCATCG
>JANNNF010000343.1:0-10367 GCA_031398405.1 Rhodobacterales bacterium
GTCACGTCCAGCAGTACCACGTCCTTGACATCGCCCTGCAGCACGCCCGCCTGAATGGCGGCACCGGCGGCCACGACTTCGTCAGGGTTCACGCCCTTGTGGGGTTCCTTGCCAAAGAACTTGGTCACTTCCTCGATCACACGCGGCATCCGGGTCATGCCGCCGACCAGAACCACTTCGTCGATGTCATCCTTGGAAACGCCGGCGTCTTTCAACGCCGCGATACAGGGCTTGATCGACTTCTTGATCAGGTCTTCGACAAGATTTTCCAGCTTGGCCCGCGTCATTTTGACGACCATGTGCAGCGGCTGGCCGGTGTTACGGTCCATGCTGATGAACGGCTGGTTGATTTCGGTCTGGCTGGCCGAGGACAGTTCGATCTTGGCCTTTTCGGCTGCTTCTTTCAGGCGTTGCAGTGCCATCTTGTCCAGAGTCAGATCAACGCCGTGTTCTTTTTTGAACTCATCCGCCAGATAGTTGACGATGCGCATGTCAAAGTCTTCACCGCCAAGGAATGTGTCGCCGTTGGTGGATTTCACTTCGAAAAGACCATCGTCGATTTCCAGAATGGTGATGTCGAACGTACCGCCGCCAAGGTCATAAACGGCAATGGTGCGCGCTTCTTTCTTGTCGAGGCCGTAGGCCAGCGCCGCCGCAGTCGGCTCGTTGATGATGCGCAGCACTTCAAGACCTGCGATCTTGCCCGCATCCTTGGTGGCCTGACGCTGAGCGTCGTTGAAATAGGCGGGAACCGTGATCACCGCCTGAGTGACGGTTTCACCCAGATAGGATTCCGCAGTTTCCTTCATCTTTTGCAGGATGAACGCCGAGATTTGGCTGGGCGAATATTTCTCACCCCGGGCTTCAACCCAAGCATCGCCTGCGCCGCCGCTGACCAATGTGTAAGGCAGGTTTTTTTTGTCTTTTGCCAGTTCCGCATCGTTGAAACGACGCCCGATCAGACGCTTGACTGCGAACACGGTGTTGGACGGGTTGGTGACGGCTTGGCGCTTGGCAGGTTGGCCCACCAGGCGTTCATTTTCCGTGAAACCCACAATGGAAGGCGTCGTGCGCGCGCCTTCCGCATTCTCGATCACCCGAGGTTGCGAACCATCCATGATGGCGACGCAAGAGTTCGTGGTGCCGAGGTCGATTCCGATGACTTTGGCCATGAGTATATCCCTTTTGCTTCAGGCGATGTGACGGACGAGGGCCCTGTGTGGCACCCCCGCCGGGGGGGGGAAGTGAACCGCGGACCGTTGGTACCACTGTTCTGTCGGGGGTATATAGGCGGCAGGGGCGGGCCGTGCAACGGTGGCCCCGCAGAGTATGAAGCGAATTTTCAACGAAAATGATATTTGCATGACAGGCAGGGGCCCTACCGCCGCACGCCCCAACTGGCCGAGGCATACTGGCGGGTGTAGAATTCAGCCATCAGCCCGATCATCATGCAGACAAGCGCCACCTTGATCGGGTACTCGATCGAGGTATAGCGCGGGCTGTAGTTCAGAAACATAAAGCCGCGTCCCTGATCAATGGTATGAAACAGCGGGTTCCAGTCAAACAGGTTGCGGATAGACGGCGGGGCCGCGTTGGCCACAAACATCTTGCCCGAGGCAATCATGTTTGCGCGCTGATAGATTGTGGATAAAATTCCCACCACTTCGGGTTGCCATGGCTTGGCGGCCAGAAAGATCATCCCGATTCCGATGCCGGAAAACCATGACAGCAGCAGCATCCCCAATACGCCCAACGGTTCGTCAATGGTGATCGGGCTGAACACCGCGTCGTAGAAAAACAAGATGACGAAGGCCGTAAAAAGCTGCAAATACAAGGCGCTCAGGGCGGCTGACGCGATAGCGATAATGGTGTTCATCGGCGCGTGCATCATCATGGGGGATGTCGGACCATCGGCCCCAGATACCGCACCCAGCGTCTTGGTATGGGTCAGGAACATGAAGACGCCCGACATCACATACAGCATGAAATCGCCGCGGATGGCGGACCCTTTCATGCCAAGCAGGCTGAACATGGCGTAAAAAATCAGCACCATCAGCACCGCCTGAACGATGTTCATCACCAGACCCAACACGGCATTGCCGTTGGATTTTCGGATGTTGCGCACGGATGCGTGGAAGATAAGCTCCAGAATCTCCCATGAAGACCGCAGTTTGGTCTTTCGGACGGTGGGGCGGAACATGCGCGTGTCGATCCTTGCCGCTCGGGTTCTGGTTGCAGGTTCTTTTCAGCATACCACGGGAAATCTTGCCGTTCCCTTTACAAACAAGGATAAGGGAAAGCGGAAAAACTATCAACAGCCTGCGCCGCACAGGCCCGTGACCAAAGGACTGCCCATGGATTTCGACCATTTGATCCCCGTTATCCGCCGGCTGGCGCTGGAAGCAGGCGCGCGGATCATGGAGGTTTACGATGGCCCCGATTTTGAGGTGAAGTCCAAAAGCGACGCCAGCCCGGTGACTGAGGCGGATGAGGCCGCCGATGCGATCATTTCGGCAGGCCTGCGCGCGGCGTTTCCGGATGTGGTGCTGATCACCGAAGAACAGGCCGACAGCCATGCACTGACGGCCAGCACTTTTCTGATCGTCGACCCGCTGGATGGTACAAAAGAATTCGTGCAGCGCCGCGGCGACTTTACTGTGAACATCGCCTATGTGGAAAACGGAATCCCTCTGCGCGGCGTGGTCTATGCTCCTGCACAGGGGCGGCTGTTTTATACGCTGGCAGATGGCGCGACGGTTGAGGAAACCGGGGCTTTGGACAAAGCAATTCCGGGGGCTTTGACCCGGATTCGCGTTTCTGCTCCCGATAACGCCGCTTTGATGGTGGTGGCGTCCAAATCGCATCGCGATGCCGCCACCGATGCCTATATCGGCAAATACGCGGTCAAAGACATGAAATCTGCTGGGTCCAGCCTGAAGTTCTGCCTCGTGGCAACGGGTGAGGCGGACCTTTACCCCCGCCTTGGCCGGACGATGGAATGGGATACAGCCGCAGGAGATGCGGTTTTGCGCGGCGCAGGGGGCCATGTGGTACGGTTTGACGACCACACCCCGCTGGCTTACGGCAAGCCCGGATGGGACAACCCGTTCTTCATCGCCTACGCCCCCGGCGTGGGCCTGAAGGCATGAGCGTTCTGATCGCCATTCCAGCCCGCTATGCCAGCACCCGTTACCCCGGCAAGCCCTTGGTTTCGTTGAATGGCCCGGATGGACCCAAGACGCTGATCCAGCGCAGTTGGGAAGCTGCGAGCCAGGTGCGCGGCATTGATCGTGTGGTGGTGGCCACCGATGACGACCGCATCCGTGACCACGCGATGGGCTTTGGTGCCGAAGTGGTAATGACCTCAACCGCCGCGCAGAACGGCACCGAACGGGTGGCCGAAGTGGCCGCCCTGCTGCCGGGATTTGACGTGGTGGTGAACCTGCAAGGCGACGCGCCCCTGACGCCCGCATGGTTTGTCGAAGATCTGGTGGCGGGGCTGGTGGCCGCGCCGGACGCCGATATCGCAACCCCGGTGCTGCGCTGTGATGGCCGGGCGCTGAACGGCTTTCTGGCCGACCGCCGCGCGGGCCGGGTGGGGGGCACGACGGCAGTTTTTGGCGCAGGCGGGCGGGGCCTCTACTTTTCAAAGGAAGTGATTCCCTTTACCGGCACAACCTATGCTGACGATGCGCCGACCCCGGTGTTTCACCATGTCGGCGTTTACGCCTATCGCCCTGCCGCGTTGGCAGCGTATCCCGGGTGGCCCATCGGACCGCTGGAAACCCTAGAAGGGCTGGAGCAATTGCGCTTTCTTGAAAACGGACGGCAAGTGTTGTGCGTCGAAGTGCAAGCACGGGGCCGACAGTTTTGGGAACTGAATAACCCAAGCGACGTTAAGGTGATAGAAGCGATGCTTGCTGCTGCATCGAAATGACGAATCTTACTTCGTGGCAACTTTGTCGCTTTGGTGCCAAGGTGGAGCCACAAAGTATTTGAAGGTATAAAGTCACAAAGTAATCTTCTGCCTATAAGGCAGAAAGAAATGGATGAGAGCCTAAATGAAAGCGAAAAAAGTCACCAAGGCAATTTTCCCTGTGGCGGGTCTGGGAACACGCTTCCTGCCCGCCACCAAGTCGATCCCGAAAGAGATCATGACCTTGGTGGACCGTCCCCTGATCCAATACGCGATTGATGAAGCCCGGGCGGCTGGCATCAAGGAATTCATCTTTGTCACATCGCGCGGGAAATCCGCGCTGGAGGACTATTTTGACAACGCCCCCGAGTTGGAAAGCGAACTGCGCCGCAAGGGCAAGACTGACCAGCTTGAGGCGCTGAAAGAAACCAACATGGACTCGGGTGCCATCGCCTATGTCCGGCAAAACCGGCCCATGGGCTTGGGTCATGCCGTCTGGTGCGCCCGGCGTCTTATCGGCAATGAACCTTTTGCCGTGCTGCTGCCTGATGATGTGATCGCGGCGGATAAGCCTTGTTTGCAGCAGATGATCGAGGCCTACGAACAAACTGGCGGCAATATGGTCGCCGCGATGGAGGTGTCACCTGAACGTGCCTCCAGCTATGGCGTGCTGGATATCAGCGAGGATATGGGCTCGATCGTGCAAGCCAAAGGCATGGTCGAAAAGCCCAAGGTCGGCACCGCGCCATCGAACCTTGCGGTGATCGGGCGCTATATTCTGACGCCTAAGGTGATGACCAACCTTAACAAGATGAAGGCCGGTGCCGGTGGCGAAATTCAGCTGACAGACGCGATTGCCGCCGAAGTGGGCAGCAAGGCCGGGGTTTACGGCTTTCGCTTTCGCGGACAACGCTATGACTGCGGCTCGAAAGCTGGGTTCTTGCAGGCAACGGTCGCCTTCGGTCTCGCCCGCCCGGATTTGTCAGAAGAGTTTTCGGCCTATCTGCACGACATGGTTGCTTTGCAAAAGGCCTCTGCTGTGCAGACCGCCGCGCAGTAAACTTGGGAACCTGCCCTGGGCCGTACCAGCCGCCTGTGGACCGACTATCGACTGCGCTGGAAACGGCGCAGGTTTCTGGCGCGGGCATGGCGCAAGCGGCGTGAACTGACGGTACTGCAGGACCGTACGACGGCGATCCGGCCAGATGATATACTGTGCCTGTTAACCGTGCGGAACGAGGCGGTGCGCTTGCCGTTCTTCCTCGCACACCATCGCCGCCTTGGGGTGCACCACTTTCTTATCGTTGACAATAACAGCGACGACGCCACCAGTGCCTATCTTGCCGCTCAGCCCGACGTATCGCTGTGGACGACGGCGCACAGTTACAAATCCGCACGCTTTGGGCTGGACTGGCTGACCTTCCTCATGATGCGCCACGCGCATGGACATTGGTGCCTGACACTGGATGCAGATGAGGCGTTGATTTATCCTTATTGGGAAAGCCGCGACCTGTCTGCTCTGACCCGCTGGCTGGACGCGCAGGGGTTGGCGTCCTACGGCACGCTGATGCTGGACATGTACCCCGAAGGCAAAATTGGCGCGCCCAGCTATGTGCCGGGCACCAACCCGTTTGCCGACCTGACATGGTACGACAGCGGCAATTACACCGTGCAGGTGCAGCCGCGCATGGGTAATCTGTGGATACAAGGCGGTGTGCGGGCGCGATGTTTCTTTTCCGCCGACCCCCGGCGCGCACCCACGTTGAACAAGACGCCGCTGGTGAAATGGGACCGCCGCTATGCCTATGTCAATTCCACCCATGCCCTGCTGCCGCGCCAGTTGAACGAGGTGTACGATACAGGTGGGGGCGAAAAACCGTCAGGCATCTTGCTGCACAGCAAGTTCCTCAACATCGCCGTCGCCAAATCAGCCGAGGAAAAAGCCCGCCGCGAACATTTTTCCAATTCGGGGCTGTACGACAGCTATTATGACAGCGTGATGGCCGATCCCGTCCTGTGGTGCGCAGCCTCGCGCCGCTATAGCGGCTGGCGCGGGTTAGAGGCCGTGGGCCTGATGTCACGCGGCGGCTGGGTCTAACGTCTTGGTCGCAAAGGCTGTGACCCGTTTACTTGAATTACGGCACAAAGTAGAGTTTGAACGAAGTTTATGCAGTCGGACGGCAACAATCCTGCGAACGTGGGGTGACAAGGGGCAGAGACGTCGAAATTGGCAATGATTTGTCAAGCAACACGCCTTAAGCTTTAGCAACGGCGGATCGTACTGGGCAGGCACGGGTAGTTACTTTGGGCGTTTTAGAGTCTTACCGGCTTCGGGTGCGGCGCAGGCGTGCGCTGGCTCGGGCATGGCTAAAGCGCCGTGAACTAAAGGCGGTGGTTGATCACACCGCGATGATCGCGCCCGAAGACGTGCTTTTGCTTGCCACCATGCGCAACGAAAAGGTCCGCTTGCCGTATTTCCTGCGCTACTACCGCAATCTTGGGGTCAGCCATTTTCTGATCGTCGATAACGACAGTGACGATGGCACTCGTGAATATCTGGCCGCCCAACCTGATGTGTCGGTCTGGACCACCAAGGCCAGCTACAAAAACGCCCGCTTCGGGATGGACTGGATCACGGGCCTGCAACGCCGCTACTGCCACGATCACTGGACCCTCACCGTGGATGTGGACGAGTTTCTGATCTACCCGTTCTGCGAAACCCGGCCTTTGAAGGCGCTGACAGACTGGCTCGATGCGTCAGCCATCCGGTCCTTCTCGGCCATGCTGCTGGATATGTACCCCAAAGGCCCCATAGACGCCCAGCCCTACCGCGAGGGCCAGGACCCCTTTGAAATTGCCACCTATTTTGACAGCGGCAACTACTCGCTCAGCCGGAATTGGCGGTTTGGCAATCTATGGATTCAAGGCGGCCCGCGCGCGCGCCTGTTCTTTCAGAACCACCCCAAGGATGCCCCTGCGCTGAACAAGGTGCCGTTGGTCAGATGGCAGCGCGAATATGCCTATGTCAGTTCCACCCACATGCTGCTGCCGCGCGGGCTGAACCTCGTGTTTGATGAATGGGGTGGGGAAAAGACCAGCGGCTGCCTGCTGCACGCCAAGTTTCTTGATACGCTAACCGTCAAGGCCGAAGAAGAAATGGCGCGCGGTGAACATTACGCCGGCAGCCGCGAATATGCTGCCTATAAGGACGGCCTGAAATCGCACCCCGATCTGTGGTGCAAGTGGAGCGAGAAATACATCAACTGGCGACAGCTTGAAATTCTGGGCCTGATGTCCAAAGGGAACTGGGCATGACCGTCGGATTTGTCATGCTGTGCCACACCGCACTGGACCGCGCCGCCCAGGTCGCCCGCTATTGGGCCACCCGCGATTGCCCGGTGGTCATTCACGTCGACAAACGGGTGTCGGGGGCAGAGGTGACAAAACTCGCCGCCGATTTGGCCGATCTGAACAACATCCGCTTCTCCGAACGTCATGCCTGCGAATGGGGCACTTGGGGCATCGTGGGTGCCACGCAGGCCGCAGCCCACCTGATGCTGCGTGATTTTTCGCAGGTCCGGCATGTGTTCCTCGCCTCTGGGTCGTGCCTGCCTTTGCGCCCGGTTGAGGAATTGAAGGCCTACCTCGACGAACGCCCCCGCACCGATTTCATCGAAAGCGTCACCACCGCCGATGTCGGCTGGACCATCGGGGGCCTTGACTACGAACGCTTCACCCTCCGGTTTCCGTTCGCATGGCGCAAGCAGCGGCAGTTGTTTGACGGTTATGTGTGGCTGCAACGCAAGCTGGGCGTGCGGCGCAAAATCCCCGAAGGGCTGGTGCCCCATCTTGGCAGCCAGTGGTGGTGCCTGACCCGCGCCACCCTGTCGGCCATCCTCGAAGGGCCGGACAGGGCCGAGATTGATACCTATTTCAATCGGGTCTGGATACCCGACGAATCCTATTTCCAGACCTTGGTGCGGCAAGTGTCCTGCTCGGTGGAAAGCAGGTCGCTGACCCTCTCCAAGTTCGATTTTCAGGGCAAGCCGCACATCTTTTACGACGATCATCTGCAACTTCTGCGCCGGTCGGACTGCTTTGTCGCGCGCAAGATTTGGCCTCAGGCGGACCGGCTTTATGCCACTTTTCTGACGCCAGATGCGGGTGGCCAGCCTGCCGCCGAGCCCAACCCCGGCAAGATTGACCGCCTGTTCGCCAAGGCGGTGGAACGCCGCACCACAGGCCGCGCGGGCCTGTATATGCAAAGCCGCTACCCCAACCAGGATTGGGAAAACGGCCGCAGCGCCGCCCCTTATTCGGTGTTTCAGGGCTTTTCGGACGTGTTTGAAAATTTTGAAACATGGCTTGGCAAGGTCGCGGGCAGCCGCGTGCATGGTCACTTGTTCGCCCCGGACCGCGCCCATTTTGCAGGCGGCGCAGATGTCTACAATGGGGCGATGTCCAACAGCGCCAACATGCGCGACTACAACCCGAAAAGCTTTCTGACCAACCTTTTGTGGAACACCCGGGGCGAACGGCAGTGTTTTCAGTTCGGCCCGGATGACAATCAGGCCATTGCCGATTTTATCGCGTCTGACCCCAATGCGCAGGTCTCGGTCATCTCTGGCGCGTGGGCCGTGCCATTGTTCCAGTCCAACGCGAATTTCGGCGATATCCGGCGTGAAGCGGCTCGGCTGCAAAAGATCGAAACTGACCTGCTGGCCGTGTTGCGCAGCCCTTGGGTCAAAGCCCGGGTGCGCATCTGGACGCTCGCGGAATTTGTCGAAAGCCCGATGGAGCCGTTGCAAACCATCGTCGATGAAATCAGCCCCCGTGCCATGCGCCGCCTGACAGAGGTGCCGAAACTGGCCGACCTGACAGGCTTTGGTCAATTTCTGCAAAACCTGCGCAATCAGGGCATGCAGCCCGTCCTGATGGGCGATTTTCCGGCTGGCCCAGAACTGCCCTCCTCGACCTCGCGTCGCGGGCGGCCCTATCTGGTGAAATAACCCCGTGCCGCGATTTGACAGTTTCGTTGTGTTCGCCGCAATGCGGACTGGGTCCAATTTCCTTGAGGCCAACCTGAACGCCCTGCCCGGCGTGCAGTGCCTGGGTGAGGTGTTCAACCCCACCTTCATCGGCAAGAAAGACCAGCTGGAAATGCTGGGCGTCACCATGGCCGCCCGCGCCGCCGACCCGCTCGACCTTCTGCGCCGTTTGCGCGACCGCACTGACGGGCTCGCCGGTTTCCGCTACTTTCACGACCACGACCCGCGCGTGTTGCCAGAGGTGCTGGGTGACCCGGCCTGCGCCAAGATCATTCTGACCCGCAACCCGATTGAAAGCTACGTCAGCTGGAAGATCGCCCAGACCACTGGCCAGTGGAAACTGACCAATCCCAAAAACCTGCGCACCGCCCAAGTACGCTTTGACGGGCCGGAATTTGAACGCCACATGCAGGCCTTGCAAGCGTTTCAGATCACTGTGCTGCACGGCTTGCAAACGACGGGCCAGACCGCATTCTACATCGACTACGACGATATCGGTGATATCGACGTGCTGAACGGGCTGGCCGCATTTTTGGGCGTCAAGGAACGGCTGGACGCGCCTGATGCGACGCTGAAAGTGCAGAACCCCGAAAACATCATGGACAAGGTGACGAACCCAGGCGAAATGGAAGGGGCACTGGCCCGGCTTGACCGTTTCAACCTGTCCCGCACCCCCAATTTCGAACCCCGTCGTCCCCCCGCCATCCCCAGTTTCATTGCGGCCAACGGGGCACCCCTGGTCTACATGCCCGTGCGGTCCGGCCCCGAAGCTCAAGTGGCCGCTTGGCTGAACAGTTTGGGTCGCGGCGGCACCCGTACCGATTTTGTGCAAAAATCCCTGCGCCAGTGGAAGAAGGCCAACCCGCTTCACCGCAGCTTTACCGTGATCCGCCACCCGATGCTACGCGCGCATGAGGCCTTCATGGTGCTGATCGTGTCGGGCAAACTGGCTGACCACCGCGCCCTGCTGATCAAGGCGCATAAGGCCGACCTGCCGCCACCGGGCCACCCTTTCTCCGATACACCGGCGCATCAGGCGGCGTTCGTGACGTTTCTTCACTATGCCAAATTGTCGGTGTCGGGGCAGACGGGCCAGAAGGTGGACCCGAACTGGGCCAGCCAAACGGCTGTGATCCAGGGGTTTGCCAGCTACCAAGGCCCGGATATCGTGATCCGCGAAGATCGCATGGCGCTTGGTCTGGCTTGGCTAGCGGCTGAGGTTGGCATCGCCGCTGCGATCTACCAGGCAGACCAAACAGCCGCAAACGCGTTGAACGCCGTCTACGACTCCAGTTTTGAATCTGCCTGCGAAGACGCCTACACCCGCGACTACATCGCGCAAGGGTGGACCCGCTGGCAGCATTAACTGCCTAAAACTTACATAAAATTTGTATTTCTGTCTG
>JANNNF010000501.1:0-5527 GCA_031398405.1 Rhodobacterales bacterium
CGACACACGATAACTCCGACCCCATCGTGGCGTTCACCGGATGAGCCAAGTAGTCTTTATCTAGTGACGAAATGCTTCACCTTTACCGAGGGTGCGCTGCCGCCAGCTGCCGCGACAGCGATCCCGCATCTGCTTCGGAGAACAGCCTTGACCAAGTGAGAGATGGATTTTCGGACCACTGCGCCACGCATTAAGAAGTGGCACCCATAGCAAAAGGCGTTGCAATCAAATGCATTCCAGTTGAGGGGTTGGTAGATGGGTACGAAAAATAAATGAATAATTGCAACATAGTTGGCGGAAGAGGTGTCCTCCAAAAATAGGATCATCATATCCCGGTTGGTGGACCACTTCAGTAAGGGCACTCTGGGGGCATGACCTGTTTCTTCACGGCGTCTGCACGGGCGGTTCGCAAAACTAAATGGTGTCATGTCAGTTTTATTGGTTACGCTTGCACTATCGAAGGTAAGCGAATCACCTGTCGTTTGGTCCGCAGTCCTGCGTCTAAGCTCCGAATTTTGGTGAAACACTAAGTACCTCGATCGGCCCGCCACGGGCTGCATTTTTGTGCTTTGGGAGGAGACCAGCTTGAAAAAACTTTTATCATCCATAGCCGCGCTAATGCTAACGACCAGCTATCTACATGCACAGGCGAGCGCCGAGTTACCGCCCAACATCGAGCGTCTGCAAAGCATGCAGTCGACCGGCGTCAAAACCTTCACGACGGTCGAGCAGACCGGCGAATATGCCGACGGGATCAAAAAGGCGCTGGAAAACGTCAAGATGCCGGATGGGTTCAAGATCGAGCTATATGCAGTCGTGCCAGATGCCCGCCACATCGCAGTTGGTCCGCAGGGAGTGGTGACATTTGTCGGTACACGCAAGGACAAGGTCTGGGCCGTCACCGACCGGAACAAGGATCGCGTCGCTGACGAGGTCAAGGATTTTGCGCCTTCACTGACTTTCACTATACCCAACGCTGTGTGCTTTAGCCCGGACGGCTTTCTATATATCGCCGAGCAGAATCGCGTTTTGGTATTCCCAGCGGCGGAATTCTTTTACGAATCTCCGGACGTGGCCGTCGGCCAGGTCGTAAAGCAGGGTGAACTGATTCCGGTCGATGAAGAAAGCTTCAACCACACTGCGCGGGTTTGCGACGTAGGGCCGGATGGAAAGCTCTATATTTCCTTGGGCCAGCCGCACAACGTGACGCCGCCAGACCGGGTCCAGAAATACATGGATACCGGCATTGGCGGTATCATTCGGATGAACACCGACGGCACGGCGCGCGAAGTCATTGCGCGCGGTGTGCGCAACTCCGTCGGGCAGGATTTCGATCCGGCAACCGGTGATCTCTGGTTTACCGACAACCAAGTTGACGGCATGGGCGACGATATCCCGCCCGGCGAGATCAACCACATGACGGCAAGCGGTTTGAACTTTGGCCACCCGTGGTTTGGCGGCGGCGACGTTCGGACCACAGAGTACAAGGACGAGACTGTCCCGGTCGAGGTGACCATGCCGGTGTCGCAAACCATCGCACACGCTGCTGATCTGGGAATGGTGTTCTACACCGGCAAGCAGTTCCCCGAGAAGTATCAGGGCGCGATCTTTTCGGCTCAGCACGGATCGTGGAACCGTACAACTCCGGTCGGCGCGCAGATCATGGTCTCGACCGTGGACGCCGAGGGAAAGGTGACGACCGAGCCGTTCGCTGTCGGCTGGATCGACGAAAATGGCGAGTATCTCGGACGTCCTGTGGATGTGGCAAACCTGCGTGATGGGTCGATCCTAGTTTCGGATGACCTAGCAGGCGCGCTTTATCGGATCAGTTACGGCGAATGATCAGAGCAGCCTTAATGAGCCTCGGCGCGATCCTTCTCGCCGGGGCGGTTGCCGCCGAGGTCGTTGGCGATCCAGAGGCAGGGCGTAACCTCGCCGGTCAATGCCGCACCTGCCACGGGATCGACGGGTTCGCCAAGATTCCCATTGCCCCCCACATCGGCGGCGAGCCTGCGGGGTATATAGCCGCGCAACTGACCGCCTTCCGCGATGGGGTGCGAACGCACGAGATGATGAGCGTCGTTGCAAAGTCGCTTTCGGATCAGCAGATCTGGGATCTTGCGGCGTGGTATGGCAGTCACAAGGCGACGGCCGAAATGACGGCAGACGCCGCAGGTGCACCGGAGGTCTGTGTGGCCTGCCACGGCGACAACGGGATCGGTCTGGCAGAGGACGTGCCGAACCTGGCCGGCGAAACCAACATCTACATCGACACTCAATTGAAGGCCTTTCGCAGCGGCAAGCGGACCCATGAGGTGATGACGCCCATCGCCAGCGAGCTGACGGACGCAGAAATCAGATCGGCTGCCGACTGGTATGCCTCCGTCAAAGTAGAGATCGAGAGCAGCAAATGACGAAACCTGCCTGACATCTGGGGCATTTGTGAGTGACGGGCCTAAAGGCACCGCAGTTGCAAGGGTCCATACTGGCCACCCGTGCGCTGCAGAGCTGCAGGCTTGACCGCAGAGCGCGGGGTTTGTTGAATTTTCTCAGCCCCCAGGCCGGAGTTCGCGTGATCGGTTTTCAGGTCAAGATCCCGAGACAATGCAGGCGCAGAATATGGTATCAGGCCCGAACGAGTCGCTACTTTTCCGTCCTCAGCGATCTCGCTCTCCTGCGCTGCGATAGAGATCGATTGCTGCAAGGATCAGCGTGATCGCAATCACTGCACCCAAATCGAGCCTTGGCACATACCAAAATAGGATGCCGACAAACCCGGCCAGCATCAGGAAGGCCAGAATGGCCACGAAGCGGTTGATCATGCGGTTTCTCCATGCGGTATCGTGGATGCGACATGCGCAGCAAGCCAGCGCGCAGTGCGCAGCAGGCGCGCGTCATCTCCGACGCGTCCGACCAGCTGAACGCCCATCGGCAGGCCGTTCTCGGCCTGCAACAGTGGCAGGGTGATGGCCGGGGTGCCGCACAGCGTCCAAAGGCCATTGAATATGGCGCTGCCCGTGCTTTCGAGGCCCAACGGTGCGGCGGTTGGCGTCGCTGGGCAGATCAACGCATCGCAACGGTCGAAAATCTCGTCAAGACCAGCGTTTAGAAGATCGCGCTGCTCAAGGTCCGCAAGGTAGACGTGGGCGGACACGGCCTTGCCCTCGTCAATTGCGGCTGTCAGCAGCGGCGACATCACTGCTCGGCCACGACGTTCGAGTCCGGTATACCAATGCGCCATTTCGGCAAAATTGATCCGCTGCCGGACGTTTGCCGCCTCCTCGAACGCGGCTGGCAAGCGTGCTCTCCACAGCTGGTCGCCAAGCGATGCCGCCAGCTCTTCCATGGCCGCAATCGTCTGGGGATCGGCAAGGTCTTGCTGCGGCAATCCGACTAGAGCAAACACCGGCTTCAGCGGTGCTTCAGACCGGCTGGTCGTCAGGAGACGGGGTGTTGGAAGCGCCTCGGTTGCAACGTCGGCGGGGTCGTGGCCAGCCAGCACCTCGGCCAACAACGCTGCATCTTCTACCGAACGGGCAAACACTCCGACAGTGTCGAGGAACGGCGATTGCGGCAGTACCCCTGCGCGCGAAATCTGGCCGAAGCTGGGCTTGAAGCCCACAACGCCGCAGTAGGCGGCAGGACGAATCAGCGAACCGCCGGTCTGGGTGCCAACGGCCAACGGCACCATGCCAGCCGCGACGGCCGCTGCCGACCCTGACGACGATCCGCCGGGTGTGTGGGCTAGGTTGTGCGGATTGCGGGTCTTGCCGGGGTTCAGGAAGGCGGCCTCAGTGCAAACTGTCTTGCCAAGAATGATCGCTCCCGCCGCCCTGAGCCGCGCAACCACGGTCGCATCGCGGTTCGGCACCCTCCCTGCGTCGATCGGCGTGCCGTTTTCAGTCGGAATGCCACATGTGTCGATCACGTCCTTCAACCCGACCGGCAACCCGTGTAGCGGCCCGATGGCAATCCCCGATGCCCGGCGGGCATCAAGAGCACGGGCCCGCGCCAGTGCCGCGTCCCCGTCGAGCCAAACCCAGGCCTGCACCTCGGGTTCAACCTCGGCGATGCGGGCGAGGCAGGCCTCGACATATTCCACCGCTCGCACCGCACCGGAGGCGATCCTGTCGCGCAGCTCTACCGCGCCAAGCGACAATAGCGGGTGCTGGCTAGGGTTCTTACGTTTACTTGCCATACACCAGATCCGGCAGGTAGAAGACAGTTTGCGGGAATATATAGATCAGAAGCATGCAGAACAGAACTATGTACAGGAACGGCATGCAGCCCCTGAAAATCTGCGCCAGCGTCACTTCCGGCGGCGCAATCCCCTTTAGGTAGTAGGCTGACATTGCCATCGGGGGCGAGAGGAACGCGGTTTGCAGGTTTACCGCCACAAGAATGCCGAAGAATAGCGGGTCTATGCCGAAGATCGGCAGCAGCGGCAGGAAGATCGGCACGAAGATGATGATGATCTCGGACCATTCCAGCGGCCAGCCGAGGATGAAGATGATCAGCTGCGCCAACAGCAGGAACTGCAGCGGGGTCAGGTCGAGGCCGGTGACGAACTCAGTCACCAGCTGCTCGCCGCCCAGATAGCCGAACACCGACGCGAAGGTGGCCGATCCCACAAACAGCCAGCACACCATCGCCGAGGTCCGCACGGTCAGATACACGCTCTCGCGCAATCGCTCCCATGTCATGGCCCGATAGGCAAACGCCAGCAGCAGACCGCCCAGAGCACCGATGGCAGCCGCCTCGGACGGGGTGGCAAGACCGAACAGGATCGACCCGAGCACCGACAGGATCAGCATCGCCAGAGGCGCGAACGAGGTCAGCAACATCCAGCTGAGCTGCCCGATCGGAACGTCGGGCACTTCCTCTTTGGTAGGTCTGGGGGCGTCCTGCGGGCGAAGGATCGACCGGCCCATCACATAGACGATGTAAAGCCCGACCAGCATAAACCCCGGGATCAGCGCCCCCGCGTAAAGCCGCACGATCGAGACTCCAGAGGTCGCCGCATACACGATCAACATGATCGACGGCGGGATAAGGATTCCCAGCGTGCCGCCCGCACAGATGATGCCGGCCGCGAGGCTGGGATTGTAGCGCGCCTTCAGCATCTGCGGCAGCGCCAGCACCCCCATCAGCGTCACCACTGCGCCCACGATACCCGTTGCCGTAGCAAACAGCGCGCACGTGAACAGCGCTGCGACCCCCAGGTTGCCAGGCACGTTCTTGCTGGCGCTGTTGATGGTGGAAAAGAGCTTTGCCACGATGTTCGACCGTTCCACGAGGTATCCCATGAAAAGGAACAGCGGGATCGCGGTCAGCACGTCGTTCGACATCACCGAATAGGTCTGGTTGATGAACAGATCGAAGATTCGGTTGTTGAAAAACCCCTCGATCCAGGTGATCGACGAGGTCCAGACGTCGGCCTCTTCGGTAAGGCGGTTGTAGCTGCGCCACATCCGGTCGGGGTCGAAGTAGGCGTAGTAGCCAAAGAAAATGCCCATCGCCATAAGGG
>JANNNF010000503.1:0-4180 GCA_031398405.1 Rhodobacterales bacterium
GGAATTCGGCTGCCGAGGTCGAGGCCTCGTTGCGGGCGGGCAAGTCCGGCATCGTGGCGGCTCCCGACTATGCCGAGCATGGGTTTCGCAGTCAGGTGAAGGGCCAGCCCAACATCGTGCTGGAAGACCACATCGACAAGCGCGACCTGCGGTTCATGGGGCCGGGGGCAGCCTATAACTTTTTGGCGATGAAGCAGGCGATTGCGGATTCTGGCCTGACGCCAGAAGAAGTCTCTAATGAACGGTCGGGCCTGATCATGGGGTCGGGCGGGCCGTCCACCTCGAACTTTTTTGAAGCCCACCGTTTGGTGATCGAAAAAGGTGCGCCCAAAAAGATGGGGCCATTCATGGTGACCCGCTGCATGAGCAGCACAAACTCGGCCTGCCTGGCCACGCCGTTCAAGATCAAGGGCGTCAACTATTCCATCACCTCGGCCTGCTCCACCTCGGCCCATTGCATCGGCAACGGCACCGAACTGATCCAGATGGGCAAGCAGGACATCGTGTTTGCGGGCGGCGGTGAAGAACTGGACTGGACGCTGTCGTGCCTGTTCGATGCCATGGGCGCGATGAGCAGCAAGTACAACGACACCCCCAGCCTCGCGTCCCGCCCCTATGACGCCACCCGCGACGGGTTCGTTATTGCAGGCGGCGGCGGTGTTGTGGTGCTGGAGGAATTGAACCACGCCCTTGCGCGCGGGGCCAAGATCTATGCCGAAGTGACGGGGTATGGTGCCACGTCTGACGGCTATGACATGGTCGCCCCTAGCGGTGAAGGTGGCGAGCGGTCGATGCGGCTGGCGGTGTCGACCCTGCCGGAAGGCCGCACTGTTGATTACATCAACAGCCACGGCACTTCGACCGTGGTGGGCGACGTGACCGAGATGGAGGCCATCCGCCGCGTCTTTGGCCGCGGAAACACCCCCCCTGTGGCGTCCACCAAATCGCTAACCGGCCACAGCCTCGGGGCCACGGGCGTGCATGAGGCGATCTATTCGCTGCTGATGATGCAGGGCAATTTCATTGCGGCTTCGGCCAATGTGACCAGTCTGGACCCGGCCCTTGATGCGTCCGAGATTGTGACAACCCTGCGGGAAAATGTGCAGCTGGATTCTGTCCTGTCCAATTCCTTTGGCTTTGGCGGCACCAATGCGACCCTTTTGATGAGCAAATACCTCGGCTGATTGACTTTATAGGAGTGCCGGTATGGCCGATCTGATGCAGGGCAAGCGCGGGCTTGTCATGGGCGTGGCGAATGAGCGGTCCATCGCATGGGGGATCGCGAAAGCTTTGGCCGATGAAGGCGCACAGTTGGCGTTTTCCTATCAGGGTGATGCGTTCGGCAAGCGTCTGGCCCCGTTGGCGGCCACGGTTGGCAGCGATGTGATGCTGGATGTGGACGTGACCAATGATGCGTCGCTGGATGCCTGCTTTGCCGCGCTGAAAGAAAAATGGGGCACGATTGATTTCCTGATCCATGCCATCGCTTTTTCTGACAAGAACGAGTTGACGGGCCGTTTCATCAACACCTCTCGCGAAAACTTTAAGAACTCGCTGTGCATTTCGTGCTATTCCTTCATCGATGTGGCGGCACGCGCATCGCGTCTTATGCCGGATGGTGGTTCGCTGGTCACCTTGACGTTCCAGGGATCAAACCGGGTGTCGCCCAATTACAACGTGATGGGCGTGGCCAAGGCGGCGCTGGAATCGGCTACCCGCTATCTGGCCAATGATCTTGGCCCGCAGGGTATCCGCGTAAACGCCATCAGCCCCGGCCCTATGAAAACCCTTGCCGGGGCCGCGATTGGCGGCGCACGTGCCACCTTTCGTCATACCGAGGCCAACGCTCCCCTGCGCGCCAACGCGACGCTGGAGGCGATTGGTGGAACTGCGGTGTGGCTGTGTTCAAACGGTGGTGCCTGTACCACGGGTGAAGTGATCCACGTGGATGGCGGCTATCATGTGCTGGGGTTTCCACAGGCGGATAACCTGTAACACCTGCGTAGGATGGGCAATTTGCCCATCCTACCTTGCCCCGGTCACGCCCTGCGCCACATCGCCCGCTATCATCGCCAGTCTTGGTCAATGTCTGTACCGCACCCCGCTTGGGCGTATTGTTGCCAAACACCAGACCGCTTGTTTGACTGACACCGCCGAGATTGCCCTCCGATCCCGCCTAGCGAGGAGCGGCCTAGTCCCATGTGACCAAGCTTCTGGCAGCGAAATCGGGGTGCAAATTGCACGCAACGCCAAGCGCGTTCTGCTGATATCGTCTGCCTGAACCCCATCGATGACCGCGTCAGCCTAAGGCCCGACTCTGTGAAGATGTGCAAGCAGTTCCTTATTTGTTCTTGAATTGGCAAAGTTTTTGGGCCACCCTTTCGCAGCACTGATTGTAAAACGCGCTTGGCCTGCGTTACTGTCAGTACAGCGACGGGGGAATGATGCCGCACAGTTACTATGATTTCTTTGCGGGCGGCGGCATGGCTGGGGTCGGGTTGGGGTCGGCTTGGACCTGTCTGTTTGCCAATGACATTGACGCAAAGAAGGCCGCCGCCTACCGCGCCAACCATGGTGGCGGCAAGGAACTTCTGCTGAAGGACGTGGCGACCGTATCAGTGGATGAACTTCCAGGCACTGCCGACCTGATCTGGGCGTCCTTTCCCTGTCAGGATCTGTCGCTGGCAGGCAAAGGGGCGGGTCTGGCAGGCAGGCGCAGCGGCATGTTCAAACCCTTCTGGCAGCTTGTCTGCGATCTGAACGCCCAAGGGCGTGGCCCGAAAATGGTCGCAGTCGAAAACGTCTATGGCGCGATCACCAGCAATGGCGGTCGTGATTTTGCCACCCTTGCCACGTCCTTTGCCGACCTTGGTTATCGCTTTGGGGCCGTGGTGGTTGATGCTGTTCACTTTCTGCCGCAGTCGCGCCCGCGCTTTTTCATCATCGGTGTTCGTGGAGATATCCGCGTGCCCGATGGCTGTGTTCAGGACACGTCCTCCCTGACATGGCACCCGCCTGCCCTGATCGAAGGCCACAATCTACTGTCAGTCAAAGCCAAGGCACAGTGGGTCTGGTGGAACATGCCAGTGCCGCAGGCCCGGGTAACATCGCTTGGCGATGTCGTGGAAGCTAAGCCAGCGGGCGTGGTCTGGCACACCAAGGCCGAGACAAACTATCTGCTGGGGATGATGTCTGAGTTGAATCGCAAAAAGGTAGAGGCCGCACAGCAGCTTGGCACCCGCGTGGTGGGCACGATTTATCGACGCACCAGAACTGATGCAACAGGGGTGAAACGCCAGCGGGCCGAGGTGCGGTTTGATGGCATCGCAGGCTGCCTGCGCACCCCTGCGGGCGGATCGAGCCGCCAGACCATCATCATCATTGAAGGCAAAACGGTGCGATCCCGGCTGTTAGACCCGCGAGAGGCTGCGCGTCTGATGGGTCTGCCAGACAGCTATGAGCTGCCGATGCGGTACAACGACGCCTATAAACTGGCGGGTGATGGGGTGGCAGTTCCGGTTGTCCGCCACCTTTCGGCATCTTTGTTTGAGCCTGTGCTACGGCGTAATCTTCTTGCGTTGGTTGCCTAGCGCCTTATGGCAGACCGCAACCCGGACGACACCAACTTCCCCCCGTTTGAGACCGAAGATCTTCGGGCCAATCTCGCCGCGTTTCTGGCAACTCCGTTTGACGACCCAGTCCAAGGACGCCGGCGCCCCGTCGGGTCTTACACTTGGGGCGTCTATGCGTTCTTTGATTATGACGGTGAGCCGATTTATGTCGGCCAGACCAAGGAAAAGATCAGCACCCGGATCCGCCGGCATTTGACCAACCAACGCACTGACGCAGTAGCCATGTCTGTGCTGGACCCGTTTGAGGTGTATGAAATTGAGGTCTGGCCGCTGCCGCAGTTTGAAAAGACCCCCAAACATGACCTTGGTGCCCGGGCGCCGATGCGGCAGGAATCTTGGACACTGCGGACACCGGGGAGGACACTGCGGCAGCCGCATCCGCCTCCCCGGGCGGCTCGTCGAGAAGGACTCCAACCCGGATGCCGTGGACGGCAATGGCGTGCTCATCTGGAACCTCAACCTCACCGGTGAGACCCGCACGCTCAAGGCGGTCACCACGGCCGGCGACCCGATCAAGAACAAGACCTACACCGATGCCGGCAAGGATC
>JANNNF010000521.1:0-5708 GCA_031398405.1 Rhodobacterales bacterium
GGGTGCCCTGGTTGATGGTGGTGTCACGGGCCTGAAAGCCCGGTATCCGGAAGGCCGCAAAGCCGCCGTTTGCGCCGATGTTGTGCACAAACCGCTGACCGTCCCAGACGCGATCTGGGCGCAGGTGGGGGGTCGGCAGGGTCATATCGTGGTCAATTTCGGTGACATGATCGGCGGGCACGCCAATTTCGATCACCTCGATGCCGTCGCTGGCGTGCAACACACGGTGGCGGATTTGCGGCGGCTGGATAAAGCAATCGCCTGCATTCAGACGAATTGGCCCGCCCTGGTCTTCATACACCACATCAACCCAGCCCTTGACGCAGAAGATCAATTGGAACCCAACCCGGTGGAAATGCACCATATCGGGCACAGGGCCACCGTCGGGGATGCGGATATGGCTCGCGATCATCGCCCCGCCTAGACGGGTGGGTATCAGGTCACGGTAGTGCATGCCCGCGCGGCCGATCACCCACGGGGCCTGATCGGCCAGACGGCGCACCACAAAGGCGTGCTCGGTGGCAGGCAGCACCATTGGAGGATTCAGGTCGTCGATTTCGATCCGGGTACCGTTCGGGGCGGTCAGACTGCGCTGGCCACCCGCAAAGGCATCGGGGTTTTCGGTCAGGATACGCAGGGTGCCGGGGGCTTCGCTTGCGCCTTTTTGGATGCGCAGCCGCAGCCCATGACCCGACAGCACAGCAACCTCCGGGTTGTCGGCGGGGTAAATGGAATCGAGCCGCATCCCCAAGGTCTTGGTATAAAACGGCAGGTCGTTGCGCAACTCGGCGGTGGGCAAGCGGATTTCGGCACGGGTCTCGGTCATTGGGGGCCTCATGTTTTGGCGCGCATCGTGGTGGGGCATTGCGGGATTTGCAAGCCAATGCGAAAAGACCTGAGAAAAAGCCGTCGTTGGCGCGCGGGCATTAATGGTTTAATACTAAACCAAAATTTTTAGGGGACCGGACATGGAAGAAACTCGTCAGGACAATGCGCGTCAGGCGGCACTGGATTACCACGAATTCCCCAAGCCCGGTAAGCTGGAAATCCGCGCCACCAAACCGCTGGCCAATGGTCGCGATCTGTCTCGTGCCTATTCACCCGGCGTGGCCGAGGCGTGTCTGGAGATCAAGGCCGACCCCACCGCCGCCGCCCGCTATACCACCCGGGGCAATCTGGTGGCCGTTGTGACCAACGGCACCGCCGTTCTGGGGCTTGGCAATATCGGGGCGCTGGCGTCAAAACCGGTGATGGAAGGCAAGGCGGTGCTGTTCAAGAAATTCGCCAACATCGACTGCTTTGATATCGAGGTGAACGAGCCCGACCCCGAAAAGCTCGCCGCCATCGTTTGCGCGCTGGAGCCGACCTTCGGCGCGATCAACCTTGAAGACATCAAGGCGCCCGATTGTTTCATCGTGGAAAAGCTGTGCCGCGAAAAGATGAACATCCCGGTGTTTCACGATGATCAGCACGGGACAGCAATCGTGGTGGGGGCTGCGGCAACCAATGCGCTGATTGTGGCGGGCAAGACCTTTGACCAGGTCAAGGTGGTGTCTACCGGTGGGGGTGCGGCCGGAATCGCGTGCCTTGAGATGCTGGTAAAACTTGGTGTGCGGCGCGAAAACATCTGGTTGTGCGATCTGGAAGGGCTGGTTTACGCGGGCCGGGTGGCGCAGATGACGCCGCAAAAGGCGAATTTTGCCCAAGGCACTACGGCGGCGGTTTTGGCCGATGTCATTGGCGGCGCGGATCTGTTTCTCGGCCTGTCCGGCCCAGGCGTGCTGACCCCCGAGATGGTGGCAACCATGGCCCCCAGCCCGATCATCTTTGCCCTCGCCAATCCCTCGCCCGAAATCACCCCTGATGCGGTCCGCTCGGTCGCCCCGACCGCGATCATCGCCACGGGCCGCAGCGATTTTCCCAATCAGGTCAACAACGTGCTGTGCTTTCCCTTCATCTTCCGGGGGGCTTTGGATGTTGGGGCCACCACGATCAATGATGAAATGGAACTCGCCTGCATTGACGGCATCGCGGCCCTCGCCCGCGCCACCACCAGTGCCGAGGCCGCCGCTGCGTACCGCAGCGAAACCCTGACCTTTGGCGCGGACTACCTGATCCCCAAGCCATTTGACCCGCGTCTGATGGGCGTGGTGGCCACCGCCGTGGCAAAGGCCGCGATGCAAACCGGTGTCGCCACCCGCCCGCTGGCCGACATTGCCGCCTACAAAGCGCAGCTTGACGGGTCGGTGTTCAAATCGGCCATGCTGATGCGGTCGGTGTTCGAGGCATCCAAGCTCGCCAGCCGCCGCATCGTGTTTGCGGAAGGCGAGGATGAACGCGTCCTGCGCGCGGCCAACGCAATACTGGAGGAAACCAACGATGTGCCGATCCTGATCGGCCGTCCCGACGTGGTCGAGGCCCGCTGCGAACGCGCAGGCCTGCCGATCCACCCGGGCCGCGACTTCCATCTGGTTAACCCTGAAAACGACCACCGCTTCCGCGATTACTGGGGCACCTATCACGATCTTATGGCGCGGCGCGGTGTGACGCCCGATATCGCCCGTGCCGTGATGCGCACCAACACCACGGCCATCGCCGCGGTCATGGTGCACCGTGACGAGGCCGACAGCATGATCTGCGGCACCTTTGGCCAGTACAACTGGCATCTGGGGTATGTGCGCCAGATCCTTGCGCGGGGCGGCCTGCACCCCGTGGGCGCGCTGAGCCTGATGATCCTTGAGGACGGCCCGTTGTTCATTGCCGACACCCATGTGCATCCCGAACCGACGGCGCATGAGATCATGGAAACCGTGATGGGGGCCGCCCGCCATGTGCGCCGCTTTGGCCTGACGCCGAAAATCGCGCTGTGTACGCAAAGCCAGTTTGGCAACCTCGACAACGGCAATGCCCGCCGGATGCGCGAGGCGTTGGATTTGCTGGACGCCCGCGAACCCGACTTTGCCTATGAAGGTGAGATGAACATCGACGCAGCACTGGATCAGGGCATCCGCGACCGCCTGATGCCCGGCGCGCGCTATGAAGGGGCGGCCAATGTGCTGGTGTTTGCCTCGTCCGAAGTGGCATCAGGCGTGCGCAACATCCTGAAGATGAAGGCCGGTGGGCTGGAGGTTGGGCCCATCCTGATCGGCATGGGCAACAAGGCGCATGTGGTGACACCTGCCATCACCGCGCGGGGCTTGCTGAACATGTCGGCCATCGCAGGCACCCCGGTGGCGCAGTATGGCTGACGTCATGGCAGGACGACTAGCCCCGATCACCTGCCGCGACGATGCCGCGGCCGCCATCAAAATGTCAGGCTTGCCTGTATTTTTGATCGGTCCGGGCCCCGTGTTGTTCGGGCTGATCCGCCTGATCGTGGCCGCGTAAAAGCCGACATCCTTGCCTGCAACGGGCGTACCCATGATTGCAGGGAAGGGTCTGGCGGCATTGAGCCTCGCCTAGCGCAAAGCGGGGGCGGGGTCAGTCATCCCGGCCTGTGAGCTGACCTTGGCAAACTGCATGGCGCTTGCGATGCTGGTAGCCCCATGGTCGCTGATCGTGCCGGGGATGATGGTTTTGCTGTCATTGTCCGGTTTGCGCGGGTGGCTTTGGCTGCGCAAAAACGGCTGACCCCGCATAAGGGCTTTGGTCGCAAGCCATTTGTATGGCCGTTGCATCCCGCCCCCCGCCTGCCATAACACTGGTGACGCGAGCAGGGAGGCCCGGCCATGACATACGCAGCGGTTTATGCAGGCTGGCAAGCCGACCCTGAAGGCTTCTGGATGCAAGCGGCGGGTCACATCGACTGGACCCGCGCGCCAACTCACGCCTTGAACGACACCCGCGCGCCATTTTATGAATGGTACACCGATGCAACCGTCAACACCTGCTTCAACGCGGTGGACCGGCATGTGCTGGCGGGGCGCGGTGATCAGGCGGCGATCATCCATGACAGTCCGGTCACTGGCACCAAGGCCCGCGTTACCTATGCCGAATTGCAGACCCAAACGGCCCTGCTTGCGGGCGCATTGCAGGCGCGCGGTGTGACCAAAGGCGACCGGGTGATCATCTACATGCCGATGATCCCCGAGGCTGTCGTGGCCATGCTCGCCTGCGCGCGGATCGGGGCCATTCACTGCGTGGTGTTTGGCGGCTTTGCTGCCGCCGAACTGGCGGTCAGGATTGATGATTGCACGCCAAAGGCCATTCTTGCGGCTTCATGCGGGATCGAGCCCGCGCGCGTGGTGTCCTACAAGCCCCTGATTGATCAGGCAATTGCCATGGCCACGCACAAGCCTGACTTTTGCGTCGTCTTGCAACGCCCGCAGATCTGCGCCGAACTGGCCTCGGGCCGGGATCTGGACTGGACCGCGTTTGTCGCAGATGCCACCCCCGCCGAATGTGTGCCTGTAGAGGGAAATCACGCGGCCTATATCCTCTATACCTCTGGCACCACCGGCGCGCCCAAAGGTGTCGTACGACCCACGGCCGGGCATCTGGTGGCGTTGTCCTGGACCATGCGGTCGATCTATGACTGCGGCCCCGGCGATGTGTTCTGGGCCGCGTCTGATGTGGGGTGGGTCGTTGGGCACAGCTACATATGCTACGGCCCCCTGATCGCGGGCTGCACGACGGTGATGTATGAAGGCAAGCCCGTGGGCACCCCCGATGCAGCAGCCTTCTGGCGGGTTATTGCAGAACACAAAGTGCGCAGCTTCTTTACCGCCCCAACTGCGCTGCGGGCGATAAAGCGCGATGATCCACAAGGCCTGCTGGTGCCGGGGCATGATCTGTCGGGGTTGAAATCGCTGTTTCTGGCGGGTGAACGCGCAGACCCCGACACCATTCTTTGGGCGCAGCGCCACCTGAAAGTACCGGTTATCGATCATTGGTGGCAAACCGAAACCGGCTATGCGATTGCCGCCAACCCGTTGGGGATTGAGGCCCTGCCCGTCAAGATCGGCAGCCCTGCCCTGCCAATGCCCGGCTTTGACGTGCAAGTGCTGGACGACGCGGGCCACCCCGTTTCTTCGGGCACGCTTGGGGCCATCGCCCTTCGCCTGCCTCTGCCCCCCGGCACGCTGCCCACCATATGGAACGCCGAGGCCCGGTTTGAGAAAAGCTACCTTGCGCATTTTCCCGGCTACTATGAAACCGGCGATGCAGGCTATGTCGATGCGGACGGCTATCTTTACATCATGGCGCGCACCGACGATGTGATCAACGTAGCCGGACATCGCCTGTCAACTGGTGCTATGGAAGAGGTTCTGGCAGGGCATCCCGACGTGGCCGAATGTGCCGTGATCGGGGTGGCCGATACGTTGAAAGGCCAGTCCCCGCTTGGATTTTTGTGCCTGAACAAGGGCTGTACACGCGATGCAGCCGATGTGGTGGCCGATTGCGTTGCCCTGATGCGCGAGAAAATCGGCCCCGTGGCCGATTTCAAGCGGGCAGTGGTGGTGGACAGGTTGCCAAAGACCCGGTCAGGTAAAATCCTGCGGTCGACCATGGTGAAAATCGCGGATGGGCTCATGTGGAAGATGCCCGCGACCATCGACGATCCATCCATTCTGGATGAGATCACCACTGCCCTGCGCAGTCTTGGGCTCGCCAAGCTTTAATGCGGCCAGCCCTCTGGACAAAAGATGCAGAATGGTTATATTTTTTGCATTATGCAAAGAAATGGTAAACGGATTTGCGCCACAGCC
>JANNNF010000001.1:0-2798 GCA_031398405.1 Rhodobacterales bacterium
CGACGGTGATCTGCCTCGGCGACAGCTTTGATGACATGACGGCCAGCCATGGCCTTGATCCCGAAGACCGCCACCATCTGGCGCACATGGTCACAGGCCGCAAATGGGTATGGATCGCGGGCAACCACGACGCAGGCCCCACTGACCTTGGCGGCCAACACCGCCCGGAAATCCAGATAGGTCTGCTGACCCTGCGTCATATCGCTGATCCCGCCGCGCGGGGCGAAATCTCAGGCCATTACCACCCCAAAGCGCGCCTCGCAGGGCGGTCGCGGCCCTGCTTTCTGGCCGATGCCTCCCGCGTGATCCTGCCTGCCTATGGCACCTACACCGGGGGTCTTTACAGCCACGAGCCCGCCTTGACTGCGCTGATGCTGCCCCGCGCCCTCGCCATCCTGACCGGGACGTCAGCCCTTGCCATTCCCATGCCGCGCAGGGCCCCAGCCCCCCGTCCGTAATGGCCCACCTTGCAGCCCGCCCGCCGCATGGTGTAAGGGCTGCCCACAAAGATCGGGAGATGGGTCATGGCAGGCCATTCAAAATGGGCGAACATTCAGCACCGCAAGGGCAAGCAAGATAAACTGCGGTCAAAGATGTTCTCCAAGCTGGCAAAGGAAATCACCGTTGCCGCCAAGATGGGCGAACCTGACATCGACAAGAACCCCCGCCTTCGTCTGGCCGTAAAGGCCGCCAAAGCGGTGTCGATGCCCAAGGACGTGATCGACCGGGCGATCAAGAAATCGGTCGGGGGCGACGCCGCCGATTACACCGAAATCCGCTACGAAGGGTACGGGGCCGGGGGCATTGCGATTATCGTCGAGGCGCTGACCGATAACCTGAACCGCACCGCCAGTGCCGTGCGCAGCTATTTCGTCAAGGCAGGCGGCAACATGGGTCAGACCGGGTCTGTGTCTCACTCGTTCGACCGGGTGGGCGAGATAACCTATCCCGTCACCGCAGGCGATGCTGACACCGTGATGATGGCCGCGTTGGATGCCGGGGCAGATGATGTCGAATCCGATGAAGATGGCCACTGGATCTATTGCCAGGTGGAATCGCTTTCGGATGTATCTGACGCGCTGGAAAATACCCTGGGCGAGTCGACCGAATCCAAGCTGGTCTGGAAACCTCAGACCCGCACTGAAGTTGATCTGGAAACCGCACAAAAACTGATGCGCCTGATCGACCTGCTGGAAGAAGACGACGATGTGCAGGAAGTGACCCACAACTTCGACATCCCCGAAGACGTGGCAGCCTTGCTGGACGCCTGACACGCGCGTGGCGCATCCCGCCTAGCATGTTGCAGCCCGGGGTGCGCCAGATGCCAAAAACAACCTAAATCACCTGAGGCGACCATTTCTTCAGCTTCCTGTCCGATCAGGTGGCCCAAGGCCGCCATGGCAGCGCCTCCTAATACGTGCGTGCAGGCCTGCAGTTGTTGGAAAAACGCGAACTCACCCTAACCGACTTGCGCGCCGAAATTGACCAAGGCGACGCCAGCCCGCTTACGGAAATCCCGGATATCGAGGTTTTCTGTGCCAACCTGATGGCGCGTGATCACGCGTGAAGCTGGTCCTCAAGGATAAGGCTCAACCCGACATTGGCGGGATTAACGCATGGTCGCGCTAAAAGTGGGGTGCAGCATAGGCACGTACCTATACGCTCGACCTGCGCAATGTTCTCATACGACTTGCAAAGGGCAGACTACTGGCTTTGCCGCCCATGCCAACCGCCCCGGCCTGCGCCGCCAGCTTGCAGGATCGCATCCCCTTTTGATCCCGGGATCCGGATGCTACACCAAGCCGTGACGCCGGGCGGTGGATGGGGTAAGGCAGGGTTCACCCCGCGAAAACCCGACTTCCCCACAAATCATACTCCCCCGCTTCCTCGACCGTCACCGACACCAGATCGCCCGACGCAAGTCCCTCATACCCTTCGTCGATGAACAGGTTGCCGTCGATTTCGGGCGCGTCGGCCATGGTGCGGCAGGTGGCACCAGCGTCGTCAACCTCGTCGACGATCACTTGTAGGGTCTGGCCCAGTTTGGCCACAAGCTTGGCCTCGGAAATGGCTTGCGCCTTTTCCATGAAGCGGTCCCAGCGTTCCTGTTTGACCTCGGCAGGTACATGGTCGGGCAGCAGGTTGCTGCGGGCACCGGCGACGTTTTCGTACTGAAAACATCCGACCCGGTCCAGTTGCGCTTCATCCATCCAGTCCAGCAGGGTCTGAAACTCGGCCTCAGTCTCACCGGGATAGCCCACGATGAAGGTGGACCGCAGGGTGATATCGGGGCAAACGCTGCGCCATGCAGCGATTTCGTCCAGGGTTCGGGCGGCAGCGGCGGGCCGGGCCATCCGGCGCAAAACGCCCGAATCGGCATGTTGGAACGGGATGTCGAGGTAGGGCAGCACCAGCCCGTCCGCCATCAGCGGAATAAGGTCACGCACATGCGGGTAGGGGTAGACGTAGTGCAGCCGTACCCAAGCCCCCAAAGACCCCAGATCGCGGGCAAGATCGTTGATGTGGGCGCGGTGGCCGCGGTCGGTGGCGTATTTCAGATCCAGCCCGTAGGCCGAGGTATCTTGCGAAATCACCAGCAGTTCTTTGACCCCCGCCGCGACCAGCCGTTCAGCCTCACGCACAACCGCATGGGCCGGGCGGCTCTGCAACAGGCCGCGCATGTCAGGGATGATGCAGAACTTGCACTTGTGATTGCAGCCTTCCGAGATTTTCAGATAGCTGTAGTGGCGCGGCGTCAGGCTGACAGCAGAGGCTGGCAGCAGGTCGATGAACGGGTC
>JANNNF010000040.1:0-11068 GCA_031398405.1 Rhodobacterales bacterium
GTAAACCTTGAGGTTTTCACCAAAGGCACTGCGGTCAAAGTGGCCATGGTGGTCGGCGGTGCGAGCCTTTTCAAGCAGGCCGAACGGCTAAAGCGCGGCGCGGATGTGCTGGTTGCAACCCCCGGGCGTCTGATTGACCTGTTGGAGCGTGGCGATGTCACCCTGTCGGCCACCGGCTATCTGGTGCTGGACGAGGCTGACCACATGCTCGACATGGGTTTCATCCATTCCCTGCGCAAGATCGCCAAGCTTATTCCCGTGCGTCGTCAGACCCTTCTGTTCTCGGCCACCATGCCGAAGGACATCGAGGAAATTGCCGACACCTACCTGCGCGACCCGGTTCGGGTGCAGGTGGCCCCCCCGGGCAAACCGGTGGAACGCATCGTGCAGGGTGTGCATTACATCCCCAATGGTGACAAGGCGCGCCTGTTGGAGGACTACCTCAAAAAGCACCCGACCGAACAGGCGCTTGTCTTCGGCCGCACCAAGCACGGCTCTGAAAAGCTGATGAAATTGCTGGCGGCATGGGGTTTCAAAACCGGGTCTATCCATGGCAACAAAAGCCAGTCGCAGCGGGACCGCACCTTGACCGAATTCCGCAATGCCGAGATTGACGTGCTGGTGGCGACCGATGTTGCCGCCCGTGGCATCGACATTCCAGGCGTGCGGCATGTGTACAACTTCGATCTGCCCAACGTGCCGGAGAATTATGTCCACCGCATAGGCCGCACGGCGCGGGCTGGCAAGGAAGGCACGGCTGTCTCGTTCTGTTCCCCTGCCGAAATGGGTGAATTGGCAGATATCGAAAAGCTGCTGAAAAAGCCGATCCCGGTGGTGGGTGGCGCTGCTTGGGCTGCAGATGCGATTGCGGCGGCCCCGAAGGCTGGCCAAAACCGTGGTCAACGCCCGGCGCGTCCGCAAGGGCAAAAGGCAGGCTCCAAACCACCGGCACGTCCTGCTGCAAAACCGGCGGCAAAGCCAATGGGCGGCACGTTTACTCCGCGTCGTGCGGCACAGCGCAAGCCCGTGTGATCCCAAAAAGGGGCTGCGTCACGCGGCCCCTTTTCAATGTGTCTCAGTTGGCTTCTTCTTCCAAATTCAGCTTCATTTCCAGCAGAACCTGTTGAATCGCAAGGGTTTCGCGCAGCAGCCTCTTGGCCTCGTTGACCGAAATAACCCCGTCGCCAATCGCATTGTTATACTCGGCCATCAGTATCGCAAACCGCTGCGCCAAGGCCACCACATCCTGATTGACCCCGGATGACGTCGCGTTGCGCTTTTGCGCGTCATAAGACATTGTAATGCCGTTGAGGTCTGCCAAAGCCGCCGTGACATGCGGGAACTTGGCCTCCGCTTCCAGTTGCGCCACCACATCGATCGGCATGAACCGGTCATCATGTTCTTCGCTGTCGGAATAGTATCGCCCGAGAGTGGCCTTGGATTTGCCGGTCAGCGCGCAAGCAGCCTCGATCCCCACATCCTTGACCAAGGCCTCGGTGTGTTTTTTCAGATAGGTTGCGTTCGACATGCGGCCTCTCCTCAGCTGTCCCCGAGACCGCGCAGGCTGGGGAAATCGTTATACCTTTTCCCATTAAGCCTGCGGTAGGGGGTTTGTCATTGATAAAGGCGTTCCGGGCAACCGGAACTGTACTGAGTGGCCAACGTCCCCAGCGTTGGTAATGGGTGGGGGTCCGCTGTGTGTGCGTCCTGCAAGGGGCGCGGGTCATGGTTTTGGTCTTATCCTGTGGCGGACCCGTTTGTTTTGTGCGTTTTGGCTGTGTTGTCCTGTTGTGTTTGGCCTTGGTAAATAGTGCTGACGGTTGCAGCAGCCCCCACCCGTCGTTTTGCCGCCTTTGGCAGCATATCCTTGCGCGATACCCACCGGATCGGGTAGCCAAGGGCGCATGGCAAAACTGTACTTTCACTTCTCGACCATGAATGCGGGCAAATCAACGGCCCTGCTGCAAGCCTCGCACAACTACCGCGAAGGCGGGATGCAGACCTATCTGATCACCGCCAATCTGGACAATCGCGCAGGCCCGGGCCGGATCGCCAGCCGTATCGGCATTGGTGAGGATGCAGACACCTTCCGTCCCGACGAAGACCTGTTCGGCAAGTTAAACGCCCGGCTGAACCGTGGCCCAGTGGCCTGCGTCTTCATTGATGAGGCGCAGTTTCTGACCACGGATCAGGTGTGGGAACTGGCGCGTGCGGTGGACGATCTGGGGGTTCCGGTAATGTGCTACGGGCTGCGGGTGGATTTTCAGGGCAACCTGTTTCCGGGGTCCGCCGCCTTGCTGGCCTGGGCGGATGAGATGCGGGAAGTGCGCACGATCTGTCCCTGCGGGCGCAAGGCCACCATGGTCATCCGACGCGGCCCGGATGGGCGTGCGTTGAAAGACGGCGAACAAGTGGTGATCGGCGGCAATGAAACCTACGTCTCGCTGTGTCGCCGTCATTGGCGCGAGGCTGTGGCCGACTAAGCCTTCCGCAAGGCGATCAGGCTGCCAGCAGCGACGATCAGCACCATTCCGGCGATGGCAAGCAGGCTTAACCCCTCGCCCCACAACACAAATGTCCAAAACGCAGATGCGGGCAGGATGATGTATTCCAGCACCGACGCGCGCCCTGCATCGGTGATCTGATAGGACCTGATCATCATGCCCACCCCGATCAGCGATCCCGCCGCCTGCACGAATGTCCAGAACAGGAACTCGGACGTGGGCCAAACCGCGCCGCGCTGCACAAAACCCGCAGCGCCGTCTGGGACCGCCAAAGGCCAGACCGCCAGCGCCCCCATGCCAATGGCACCGATCACCCCCAGCATCCCGAAAAACCCCGCCAGCAAGGTTTCTGCGGATTCGTGCGGGCACCATTGGCGCGTGGCGATGTTGCCCATGGCATACATCGCCCCCGCCAGGACCGGCAGGATCGCGGCAACGGACGCGCCTGACAGCGCCTCTGGCCCCAGCACCAGCACGACACCCGCAAAGCCCATGAAGACAGCCGCCATTTGCACACCGCCCATAGGCTGGCCATAGAGAAACCGCCCGATCAGCAGCACAAATATCGGCGCGGTAAACAGGCCCGCCGCGACCAAAGCCACCGGCAAAAACGCCAATGCCCCAAAATAGATCACCATCGCCAGCCCGTGGATAACCGACCGCGCCAGCACCGCCCGCCCATTGACAGGCCGCAAGCGCAACCGCATCGGCACCGCCACCAGTCCCAGCAGAACCATCGCCATGGCAGTCCGCGTCAGATGAAACTGCCACAGTCCGGCATCGGCGGCGATAACCTTGACGAAATTGTCGGTGAACCCGATCACCATGGCATAGCCAAAGATCAACCCCGCCGCAGCAAGCGGACGATCCACGGGCAGGGTGTTGGCTTGGGTCATGAGAATTCCGACTGTTTGTTACAGCATCAGCCAAACCGCAGTTGCGCAAAAATGCCTGCCTGATTGCGACACTGCTTTGGCGTTATGCCGTGATCTGGGTTGCGTGAAGGCGCGGCGCACAAGACATTGTGGTGTGACGGACTTGTGGATAAGGTCAACCCGAAACAGGCAGAGACCGCAACGCCCCATGACGGCGCTAAAGCAATACGAACGGCTTGAAAGCATCGGCCTCTGGCGCGATGACCCCGAGGCGCAGCGCCGCGAGGTGCTTGTGCGTTTCGGTGAGGCTACACTTGTGCTGTCTGACCCGCGCTCTGAGGTGGCCTTGTCGCATTGGTCGCTGCCCGCGGTCGAACGGCGCAATCCCGGGGTGCTGCCCGCGCTGTATGCGCCCGGCGATGACGCGCTCGAAACGCTGGAAATTGACGACACCGACATGATTCAGGCGTTGGAGAAAGTGCGCGGCGCCGTGGTCGCTGCCATTCCCCGCCCCGGCAGGCTGCGCGGTGTGGTGCTGGGCGGCCTGACGCTTGCGGTAATGGGCTTGGCCGTGTTCTGGATGCCCGACGCGCTGACTGCGCATACGGCATCTGTGGTCCCGGCCTCGCAACGAGCCGAACTTGGGCAGTTGGCGCTGGATGATGTGATCCGCCTGACGGGTGCACCCTGCGACAACCAGCTGGGCCTGCGCGCGCTTGCGAACCTGTCAGAGCGTGTATTCGGGCCGGTGGATACGCCGATCTTGTATGTGGTGCGCGACGGGGTGGCCACTGGGCTGCACCTGCCCGGCGATGTGATCGTGCTGTCCAACGCGTTGATCGCAACAGCGAATGGCCCCGAGGCTTTGGCCGGCGCCGCCCTTGCCGAAGGCGAGCGGCGCAAGCTGCAAGACCCAATGCTGCCGCTGTTGACCCATGCGGGGTTGCGCGCAACCTTTCATCTGCTGACCACGGGCGAATTGTCGCCCGCTGCGGTGACGGGGTATGGCGAGACGGTCTTGCGGGTGGTCCCTGCGGCCCTGTCCACCGAACCATTGCTGGCCGCATTCAAAGCCGCGCAACTGCCCTCAACCGCCTATGCCTACGCCGTTGATCCGACGGGCGAGACGACGCTGCCCCTGATTGAGGCCGACCCGTTTCGCGGGCTCTCCCCCACGCCTCTGATCCCGGATGGTGAATGGGTCGCCTTGCAGGGTCTGTGTTCGGGGTAACGCAAAAAGCCCCCGGATTGAACCGGGGGCTTTGTCAAAAATACAGCAATCAGCGCAGGATCGCGTCGCCAAACCCGGCACGGCGTGCTGCACTCAGTGCGGCTTGCGCCTCGGCGGCCGACCCGAATGGCCCGGCATAGATGATTTGCAAGGCCTTGCCGCCCTTGTTGATCCGCGACCGCACCACCGGCAGGCCCAACCCCGACAGCCGCGCCGCAGCCCCGTCAGCATTAGACGCCACACCAAAGCTGCCAACCTGGACCAAAGATCCGCACTTGGACTTAGCCTTTGGGGCCGCCGCCTTTTGGCCAGCAACGCGCTTGACCACGCCCACTTCGGCCTGCGGAACAGATTTGGTGGACACGACAACGCGGCTTTTCTGCGTTACGCCTTTGGTGGACGGACGCACAACAACCACCAGCCGCTTACGCTTTACCTTGCTGCCCTCGCGCAATTCGGACGGTACGGTGCGGGTCCAGATCTCATCCTGATCAATGACACCCTGCACGGTTTGCCGCCCCCGGTTAACGTTCAGTCGGCCATCATCCCAAGCGGACCGATAGCCATCCGGGATACCCGGCTCTTTGCTGGATTTGGTCGAGGTATAAACCTTGTAGCCTTGCGTCACACCATTCAGATCGCCCGACACATACCGCGGGAATGTGGCCCCCACCAACGACGACCCACCCGTGGTGCACATCACCTTACTGCCGCCGCCATGTAGTTCAAAGCGCTGTGCCACCGGATTTGCCGCCGGACAGGCCAGACGCAAGCCTGACGCTGATGGCACGCTGACCGTCTGGCCTGCGTACTGCGTTTCGCGCTGCACCGGGGCCACCGCGGCCAGTTCGGTGGGCGTGGCGGGGCGGCGCACTTGCGGGGTGGGCGCGGCCATGACCTGACGACGCGGGGCCTGCGTCACAATCGTGGCTGGCACATACTCGGCCGTTGCAACTTTGCGTCCCACCGGTGCTTCCGCGCGGATTTTTGGCGCTGTCTTGATGCTGGCAACCGTATCAAGCGGGGCGGACCGCGCTATGGGCTGTTTGGGAACCGGCAGTGGGGCTGGGGCCGCTTCGGCCACCTGAACCTTGCCACCCGATCCGGCATATCCACACAATTGCTTGCGATCCCGACTGACGCGGGGGATCCAGCTAATCTGCCCGCCGTACCCTGCGCGCAGAAAAACACAGCCCCGGCTATCAACATATTGCTGGCCTTTGAACCCGGCAGGTGGTTGCTCTGCTGGCCCGCCCAGATCACGGACAGACTGCGCGGCGACAGGAGCAACCCCAAAAACAGTGACAAGAACGGCCACCGACACAAATTTCCAGACCATACCAACCCCCAAGCCAAGTGGGTCAATACTGGAATAATACTGTTTCCAAGTAAAGCGTTTAACCCGCTATTTTGTGCCAAACATCCGGTCACCCGCATCCCCTAGGCCCGGAACGATATAACCGTGATCATTCAAATGGCTATCAACCGAAGCTGTCACGATCGGAACATCCGGGTGGGCGGCTTTCATCCGGGCAATCCCTTCGGGCGAGGCCAGCAGGCACAAGAACCTGATTTCCCGCGCCCCGGCCTTTTTCAGCAGATCAATCGCCGCAGCGGATGAATTGCCGGTTGCCAGCATCGGATCGACCACAATGCAGATGCGGTCCTCCAACTGGTCAGGCAATTTGCAGTAATATTGCACGGGGTGCAGCGTTTCAGGGTCGCGGTAAAGGCCAATGAATCCGACCCGCGCCGCCGGGATCAATTCCAGAATGCCGTCCAGCAGGCCGTTACCCGCCCGCAAGATGGAAATCAGCGCCAGTTTCTTGCCGTCAATCGCCGGGGCGTCCATCGGCTCCAGTGGCGTTTCGATCCGTTTGGTGGTCATCGGCAGTTCGCGCGTCACTTCATAAGCCAAAAGCAGGCTTATCTCGCGCAGAAGTTTGCGGAAACTGGCGGTAGACGTGTCTTTTTCCCGCATCAACGTCAGCTTGTGCTGGACCAGAGGGTGGGCGACGACGGTCAGGTGGTCAAGCATGGGCGGCCTCCAGTTTCTTGGCAAGTCTCGCGCGTGTATCGGTGTCACAGAAGGCCGCGTCAAGCGAGGTGCGGGCGATGGTCTGAAACACACCATCATCCCAGTCGAACGCGTCGTGCAACCGGTCATACTCCTGCGCCATGGTGGTGTGGAAAAACGGCGGATCATCGGTACTGACCGTGACCTTGACGCCTCTATTGTAAAGCTCGCCAATGGGATGCGCGCGAAAGCTCGGGTAAAGACCAAGGGCCACGTTTGACCCGGGGCAGACCTCCAGCACAGTGCCCGCCTCGGCCAACTCGTCGACCAGGGCCAGATCTTCAATCGCCCGCACTCCGTGGCCGATGCGTTCCACCCCCAGATCGTGCAGGGCCGCGCGAATGCTGTCTGGCCCGCCCCATTCACCCGCATGGGCAGTCAGCCGCAAACCTGCCTCACGCGCCATGTCGAACGACCAGCGGAAATCCTTTGGTTGCAATACCTTTTCATCGCCCGCGATGCCAAACCCCACGATCCAGTCGCCCGCCGTCTCCGCGGCACAGCGGGCGGTCTCGCGGGCTTTGTCAGGCCCGAAATGCCGGATGCAGGTAATGATGCCGCGCAGGGTGATGCCCATATCGCGTTCGGCCTGATCCGCAGCTTCGCGGATGGCATGCAGATATTCGCGCCATGCGCCCACATCACGCCCGCCACAAAAATCGGGCGACAGAAAGGTTTCGCTGTAAATCACGCCACTTGCGGCGCTTTCTTCCAGCACGGCAAGGGTCAGTTTGGCGTAATCCTCGGGGGTTTTCAAAGTTTCAGTCGCGGCCTCGTAGACCTTCAGGAAATCCCAGAAATCCTTGTATTTGTATCCGCCCGCCGCGTCAAAAATCCCCGACAGATCCATATACTTTTTCTTTGCCAGCCCCCGGATAAAGGCAGGCGGCGCGGCCCCTTCCAGATGCAGGTGCAATTCCACTTTAGGCATGTCTTTGATCATCATAGGAAACTTACCCCCGGCCCTTGTGCCTGAACGCCCAGATGGGCCGCGACAGATGCCCCCACATCTGCAAAGCCGCGTATCCCGACCTCTCGCAAACCCAATCCATAGCCCACCACCGGCACCCGTTCCCGCGTGTGTTCGGTGCCTTTGTAGGTGGGATCGTTGCCATGATCGGCGGTGAAAATCGCCAGATCCCCGGGGCGCAGAAGCGACAGGAAGGCAGGCAGTTGCGAGTCAAACCATTCCAAGGCGCGGGCATAGCCCGCCACATCACGTGGGTGGCCATAGAGGGTGTCAAACTCGACGAAGTTGGCAAAGGTCAAGGAATGATCCTCAGCTTGGGTCGCAAGACCCCTGAGATGTTCGAAAAGCTCGGCATCGCTTTTCCCTTTCCACAGCGTGCCAATCCCCTGCATCGAGAAAATGTCCCCGATCTTGCCAATCGCATGGGTCGACTGCCCTGCCCCGGACACCCAATCCAGCAGGGTCGGCGCAGGCGGTGCAATCGCAAAATCGCGGCGGTTGGACGTGCGTTTAAAATTGCCCACCTCGCCGGTAAAGGGCCGAGCGATCACCCGGCCCACTTTGCGGGCATGCAAGAAAGGTGCCAGATCGGCGCAGAGCTTGAGCAGTCGGTCCAGCCCGAACGCCTGTTCATGCGCCGCAATCTGGAAAACGCTGTCAGCAGAGGTATAGCAAATTGGCCAGCCGCTGCGCAGATGTTCGGCACAATGCGCCTCGATGATCGGCACGCCAGAGGCATGGCAATTGCCAAGAATGCCGTCCGTGCCAGCCAGACGGCAGACCTCGGCCACCAGATCGGGGGGAAAGGCGGGCACGGTATCGGGGAAATAGGTCCAATCCCAAGGCACCGGCACCCCGGCCAGTTCCCAATGGCCCGAGGGCGTGTCCTTGCCGCGCGACACTTCGGTTGCAGCCCCCCAAAGCCCCCGAGGCGTCGCATCAAACCCCGGCATCGCCGCGCCAGACGCCAATCGAACTGCAGCCCCAAGGCCCAACGCGTCGAAATTCGGCATCCGCAAAGGCCCGAGACGGCCCTGATCGGCGCGACCCTGCGCGCAGGCTTGCGCGATATGAGCCAGCGTGTTGGACCCTTCATCACCAAAATCCGTTGCATCTGGCGCGCCACCGCAGCCGACGGAATCCAGCACAATCAAAAAGGCGCGGGGCATGTCAGGCGATCCTTTTCAGCACAAGGGGCGGCTCGGGCGGTGCCACCGCCGCAATCGTGTAGGCCGCCTGCACAGCCCGCACCGCAGTGCGCGCCGCCTCTTCAGTGGCGGCGTGAACCATGGCAATCGGCACGCCAGCCCCCGTTTCCTCGCCCAGACCCGCCATGTCGGACAGCCCCACCGACGGGTTGACCCGGTCCATCATCTGCAGGCGCCCGGCCCCCAGATGCACGACCGCCAGCCCCAAAGCCTGCCCATCGATCGCAGCGATCACACCGTCATCCAGCGCGGGCACCTCCATGACCACCGGGGCCGCGGGCAGGCGGTCGGGCCAACGATCAACGAAATCGGCGGGCCCACCTTGGGCTGCCACCATCCGGCCGAAACAGTCGGCGGCAGCGCCGGATTCCAGCGCCTGAATGATGCGCGCCGCCCCATCCTGCGCGTCTGCCGCAAGGCCACCAAGCGCCAAAGCCTCACCCCCCAGCGCCGCCGTCAAATCCCACAAGGCCGCGTTGACCGATGTCCCGGTCAAGGTTTCCATCACCTCGATCACCTCCAGCGCGTTGCCTGCGGCGGTGGCAAGGGGTTGCGACATATCGGTGATCAGCGCGGTCGTCATGCAGCCAGCCCCCTGCGCCGTACTGACCAGCGCGCGGGCCAGCGCCTCGGCGTCCTCCAGGTTTTTCATGAATGCGCCGGACCCACATTTTACATCAAGAACAAGCCCTTCCAGACCCGCCGCCAGCTTCTTTGACAGGATCGAGGCGGTGATCAGGTCGATGGATTCGACGGTTCCTGTCACATCCCGTACGGCGTAAAGTCGGCGATCCGCCGGGGCAATCTCGCCGCCCGCCGCCACAATCGCGCAGCCCACGTCGGCCATCTGTCGGCGCAAGGCGTCTTCGGTCAGGGTTGTGCGAAAGCCGGGGATCGATTCCAGCTTGTCCAGCGTGCCGCCGGTATGGCCCAACCCCCGCCCTGATATCATCGGCACATAGGCCCCGCAGGCAGCAAGCGCCGGGGCCAGCAACAGCGACACACAATCGCCGATCCCGCCGGTGGAATGTTTGTCCAGCACAGGGCCGGGCAGATCCCATGTCATCACCGTGCCGGTATCACGCATCGCGCGGGTCAGGGCCACGCGGCCTGCCTCGCCCAGCCCTTTCAGCAACACCGCCATTGCAAAGGCCCCGGCTTGGGCATCGCTTACGGCCCCAGAAGCCAGACCTTGGGCGAACCAGCCAAGTTCGGCCTGCGACAGCGCCCCGCCATCGCGCACCTTGGCGATGAGGGTGCGCGCGTCCATTATGTGCGGCCCATGTGAGCGGCAGAAAACAGCCCGGGCAAAAGATCAGCCACCGTCATGGTTTTCGATTTGCCATCCGTCGTGCACAGCGTGACCGTCACGTCCTGATCTGCAAACTCGGCCAGTTTCTGGCGACAGCCACCGCAAGGCGGAACCGGGTCGGGGCTGTCGGCAATGACGAAAACCTCGGCAATGCGCGCGTCTCCGGCCGCGATCATCGCAGCGATGGCTCCTGCCTCTGCGCAGGTGCCCTCCGGGTAGGCCACATTTTCCACATTGCAGCCCACATGCACCGCGCCTGACGTAGACCGGATCGCCGCCCCCACCTTGAAGCGCGAATATGGTGCATAGGCGCGCAGGCGAACATCGGTTGCGGCGGCGAGAAGGGTCATTTGGACCTCCGGTTCTTGACCATTTGGTCGGGAAGTGTGGGGCGGATGCGCCAAGGTTGCAAGAGCAGCGCGCGCCGTCAACCAAGGACCGGGGGCACAGCCCCGGCCCGACAGCGCATCTCAGACCTGTGAATTGGCCTCAGAGAACTGTTGTTGCCGGATTGCCGGGCAAGCTGACCTCCAGCAGTTCCACATCGTCTGTCGTGTCGGCATAGCGAGTGGCCATACCGGGGGGGATCACGAACGCATCGCCCATCGACAGCCGGTATGGGTCTTTGCCCTGCCCTTCCAGCGTCATCGCACCTGCCATGACATACGTGAACAGGATGTCGCCCTGATGCGTGGTCCAAGGTGCCACGCCGTTCGGGCGCGCCACCATGACCGAAGCCACCCCTTGGGTACCTTGGTTGATGGTGGTGTCACGGGCCTGAAAGCCCGGTATCCGGAAAGGGGCAAAGCCGCCGTTTGCGCCGATGTTGTGCACAAACCGCTGACCGTCCCAGACGCGATCTGGGCGCAGGTGGGGGGTCGGCAGGGTCAT